>JBCDDI010000478.1:0-3324 GCA_039180365.1 Pseudomonadota bacterium | reverse complement strand
TGGAAAGGGCAAAGGGTGCTGGTTGAGGCGCTGGAGCGGCTCGTCACCATTAACCCGGCGCGCTGGGTTGCTGTTCTGGCTGGCGACCACCAAGGGCGGCAAACCTACAAAGACGAGCTTTTGCGCAAGATCGAGGCCCGGGGCCTTGCCGTACCAGAGACCAAAAACGCCATCGACGCTCGCGCCGGGGAAGAGCCCAACCTGCTGGCTGCCCCAGACGGCCGTCGCCGCGAGCTCTTCATTCACACCAGGTTGAAAGTGGACGCGTTCTTTTTCCAGGGCCTCACGCTGTTGCCAGATCACCGGATCCAGACCGCCAAGGGGCGACCCCCGGTAGCCGGAGACGAAACCGCCGGTGTTTAAGCCCACCCGTCGATCGCGACGGCGCTGCTCGAAAAGCAGCCGCGCCAGAGCCTGGATGCCGGACAGGAAAATCACTCCCTGTTCCCGCTCGTAGCGGTCGTTGAGAGAGAAGTCCGCACGCATGATCTGTCCCATGGTTACCTCGTTGTCTCTGCTCGTTGGTCGGCCCTATTTGTCGGCCCTTTTTTTCGGCCCTTTTTACACGCTTTTACATGTTTCCTGCCCCCTTTGGGGCAGCTTAGCCACATTTCATAGTAACGCCGGCGTCCTAGGATGGCGTTGCCGATTTCATTACGATCGGGTAATTTTTGGAACGTGTATACCAAAAATGGATCGCTTTTAGGACAGCATCCTATTATTTCCGTATTCTCTGACCCTGCAATGCACGACCTCGACACCTTCGACCGACTGATCCTGAGAGAACTGCAGCAGGACGCTGACATTTCCATGCAGGATCTGGGTGAGCGGGTTGGTCTGTCACATACGCCCTGCTGGCGGCGGGTGAAGAAGCTCGAAGAAGCCGGCGTGATACGCCGTCGGGTGACACTCCTCGAACCGGACCACCTGGACCTGTCGGTGAACGTGTTCGTGCAGGTTTCTCTGGCCGTTCAGGATGAGGATGCGTTGAACCGTTTCGAGAGCGCCGTGCAGAGCATCCCGGAGATCGTCGAATGCTACACAGTCTCCGGTGACCGGGATTTTCTGCTGCGGGTCGTAGTGGAGGACGTGAGCGCCTACGAACGACTCCTGAAGAGCACGCTTGTGCATCTGCCGGAGGTTGCCAACATGAGCTCAACCTTTGCGCTGCGGCAGGTGAAATACACCACTGAGCTGCCACTCGGTTAGGGAGCCGCCGCGCCGTCACCGGGCTGCCGCTAAGCCGGCTCAATCCGGCTTGAGCGCAAAGCGACCGCTGCCGAGCAGCGCCACCGTTGCCGCCGCGAACACGAAGAAGGCCTGCAGCTCCAGCGCGTAGCCGCCGGTTTCGTTCAACAGAAACAGTTCCGCCACGTGCACCAGGCCAATCGCAAAGAACATGTTCGCAATGAGAAGCAGGCCGCCGATACGCGTGTAAACACCGGCAATAACCATCAGCGGCGCCACAATCTCGCCGATAAAAACCCCGTAGGCCAGGAGTGACGGCAGACCCACAGCATCGAGCTGGCCGCCGATCCAGCGGAGCGAACCGCCGTCGCCGAGCTTGCTGATTCCGTGAAACAGCATCAGGCCGCCAACGGTCAGACGCAGCAGCAGTTTGCCGAGATCGTCATAGAGCGCGGAAGGCATGGGCGTTACTCGACCCAGGCAAGGGTCTCATTCAGAGCGAGTTCCAGCTTGCTCATCATTTCGTCCACCTGCGCATCGCTGATGATCAGCGGCGGACAGAGCGCCACGGAGTCACCCAGGGCCCGCAGCAGCAGACCGTGGGCCTCACAGCGGCTCATGCAGTAGGCACCGACCCCTTTCTCGGCAGGAAACGGAGCGCGGGTCGCTTTGTCGGCGACGAGTTCTACAGCGCCAATGAGTCCGGCACCCCGGGCCTCACCGACCAGGGGATGTTCGGCCAGCTGTGCGAGCCGGTCCTGCATGAGCTCGCCTACCCGGGCCGCATGACTGAACAGATCGCGCTCCTCCATGAGCTCGAGATTCCTGAGGGCAACAGCGGCGCAGACCGGATGCCCTGAGTAGGTGAAGCCATGGCTGAAGTTACCCAGCTCCGCGCTCATGGCCAGAAATGCCTCGTACATGGATTCGGGCAGGAGCACTGCGGACATGGGGAGATAGGCTGACGACAGCGCTTTAGCGAGGCTCATGGTGTCCGGTTCGATATCGAAGGTCTGCGCGCCGAAGGGCCGGCCGGTCCGCCCGAAGCCGCAGATCACTTCGTCGTCGATGAAGAGTATGTCGTGTTTCTTCAGCAGCGCCTGAACCTTCTGATAGTAGCCGGCGGGGGGCACGACGACCCCGCCGGCACCCATGATCGGCTCGGCGATGAAGGCGGCAATGGTCTCAGGACCTTCCTCGAGGATGAGCGCCTCGAGATTGCCGACGATGCGATCGACAAATTCCGTTTCGCTCTCGCCACTCTCGGCGCCGCGGTAGTAGT
Organism: Pseudomonadota bacterium; assembly: GCA_039180365.1. Taxonomy (GTDB): domain Bacteria; phylum Pseudomonadota; class Gammaproteobacteria; order Pseudomonadales; family Azotimanducaceae; genus SZUA-309. The sequence goes on along the minus strand of JBCDDI010000478.1, from coordinate 854 downwards.
GCGGGCAGTCGGTGTGCAGGATGCCGGGAATCGGCAGATCAAAGTGCTTGTGGAACGGTGGTAGACCGGTCAGAGAACCGGAGGCCACGGTCACCCCGTGATAACCACGAAGCCGTGAGATGATTTTCTTCTTCTCCGGCCTGCCGACGGCATTGTTGTAGTACCACATGAGCTTGACCTGAGTGTCATTAGCGTCGCTGCCGGACAGCCCGAAAAACACCCGGCCCGCGTCCATGGGCGCCATGGCCTTAAGCTTCTCCGCGAGCAGAATGCTCGTTTCATTGGTTTTACCCGCGAAGAGCTGCGAGTAGCAGAGCTCCTGCATTTGCTCGGCGGCAACGCGCGCCAGCTCTTCTTCGCCGTAACCAAGGGCCGTGCACCAGAGTCCGGCCATGCCTTCGAGGTACTGTTTGCCGTTGCCGTCCCAGAGATAAACGCCTTTCGCCCGGGCATGGACCCGCGGCCCCTGTTCGTGGTGCTGTCGCAGGTTTGTTGTCGGGTGCAGCAGATGCTTGAGGTCTCTGGCTTCCAGAGACTCCGGGGGAAACTCATTGTGCAGCGGATCGGCCATATTCTCCCTCAGAACGCAGCTCGTGCCGCGCGGTTGTGTTTCAGCCCATGATGCCCGAGAACGGCCGTCGGGGGCAGCGCCCCCGGGCCCACAATCAGGCGGCGTGCGGCATGGGGGCAAGGGAGGCGCCGAGGGCCTCGGCAACCTGCGGATGGGTGATGCCCCCGACGGCCGTTCTCGGGCATCATGGGCTGAAACACAACCGCGCGGCACGAGCTGCGTTCTGAGGGAGAATATGGCCGATCCGCTGCACAATGAGTTTCCCCCGGAGTCTCTGGAAGCC
>JBCDDI010000477.1:0-3326 GCA_039180365.1 Pseudomonadota bacterium | reverse complement strand
CTCGCTCCGTCTCTGCATGCTTGGTTTTGGCTTCAGCTTCGTTGCGCGATTTCATCTTCCACTCGCCAGATACGATCCTGTCCCCAGCAGCTGAAGCTGTCGCTTCGACTGCCGCCGCTTACCCTGAAGCTTGGCACACCCCAGAGTCCGGCGCCCAGCATCGCCTGCAGATTTTCTTCGAGGTCCGCCTCCCAGTCGGTGCCGGTTCTTGCGTCCTGGAGGGTTTCCCAGTCGAGGCCGGCGGCCGCGGCCACCTGCTGCAAGCCCGCTTCGGTACCGATATCAACCCCGTCTACCCAGGCACCTTGCAGATAAGCCGTCACGAACTCCATGCCCCGACTGAGCTTCAAGGCGGCGGGAAAGAGCGCAAAGGCACGTCGCACGGGATCACCGAAGGGGTCAACCACGCGACCCAGGGGTGAGCCGTGCACACGGCCCTCCCGGGCGGCATCGGTAATGATGTAGCGCTGTTTAGCCGCCGGGGCGGGAACGCCGCGCATCAGCATAGGCATGACCGGACGCAACGTTACTGCAACGCCCGTGCGCTCGATCATGGTGAGGACTCGGTCATGACCGATTGCCGTGTAGGGGCTGCGCAGGGAAGGGAAGTACTCGAGACGAACGCTATCGGCGGCCTTTGTGCCGGGACTGGTGGGCACAGGCTCTGGGACCACGGACAGCCCGCGGTCGACGGCGTGGCCACGCGCTTGCAGCTGTGTCTCCAGCAGGCGGATGCGATCGAGGCCCCAGAACCATTCGCCTTCGAAGTAGAACATGGCGCCCTGATAGTGGCCTAGCTTAGCCTGCAGGGCATCTCCCGCAGCCAGAGCTCGACTTGCTGAGCCGGTTTGCGTGGTCGCTCGAGGATGTTCACCGGCAAAAAGGCGCATCCCTACATGGGTAGCTGCTGTCGCAAAGTCCGCATCTTCCAGGACTTCAGCGAGCACGGCGTTGGCGGCTGTGACAGCGTCGGCTTCCGGCAGCTGCGAGTGCTCCGGAAAGCGAACGCCATAACCCGCCGCTATGCTTTCCGCGTCGCGCAGTGCCCAGGGCGCAAAGCGTTCGCTATTGCCCTGATATTCAGGTCCGGCCTGGGAGGTCAGATGCACCCTGAAGGGCAGCCGGTAAGCCTCGCGCAGCGCATTCAGCTTCTGCACGGCCCGGAGGCTGTAGGGATCGTCGGCCTGATGGAAGTAGTGAACGACCGGGGCCTCCCGTTTGAGCCACGCGCCGAGGCGGGCCCGTCGACGGAGAAGTTCGGCGAAACCCGCCGAGCTGAGGGCGCGCATGGCGGTGGAACGAAGGCGGGTTTCCAGTTCCATGGCTTAAGGTTCGTGAATGATGATGTCGGTGGTGTCCGGGAGCATGTCAAAGCGGTGCAGATCTTTGACCAGAATCGTGTCGCCGCCCAAGCCGCGGGTCCAGATGCGCTCCGCCAGCGCGTTGGCGGGTACGGGAACCAGATGATAATAGGCGAGCTGGCGGATACCGGCAGCCTTGGCCTGCGCTTCGAGGTTGAGGCTGTCGGCGTGGTAGTCGAGCACGTCGGTCATGATCTGCGGTAACGCGGGCACGTTGGCCGACCGGGCCATGCTGATCATGGGGTCGATGAGGCTGCGTGAGAGAGCGTCGTGCAGCAGCAGATCTGCGCCGGCGGCAGCTTCGAAAAGTGAGTCCACGGCGATCGTATCGCCGGAGATCACCACGGACCGGCCCTTGTAGTCGACCCGATAGGCGACGGCCGGATCGATGGGGTGATGGTTCACCTTGACGGAAGTCACCGTCAGGCTGCCATCGTCCCAGACGATACCGTCGGTGGGCACCGTCACTGCGGTCATGGGTCCGGCCGTTGGCGGCAGCAGTTGCACGCCATGATGTTCAACCCGGTAGCTGCGATCGAGGTCGTAGGCCATATTGAAACCCGCGACCACCCGCTCGACACCGGCTGGTCCGAGAATCTTCAGCGACTCACGCCGACCCTGCACCCAGGAGGCGAGGTTCACATCGGCGATGCCGGCGATGTGGTCAGAGTGAAAGTGGGTCAGGAACACGCCGTCTAGGCGCCTCATGGGCAGCCGCGCCTGGGCGATGCGCAAAGGCGAACGGGCGCCGACATCAAAGAGAAAAAAGTGCTCCGGCGTGAGCACGGCGATGCATGCCTGCGCCCGATTTGGATCGTTGCCGAGCGGCGAGGCGCTGCCACAGACGACCACCTGCAGCCCTTCAATGGGGGCCGGTGGTTGCGCCAATAAAGCGCCAGCTGCGCGTTGAAAGAGGAAGTCCTGTCCGGCTGTGGTGTTGAATACCACGGCACCGAGCAAACCGACGATGAGCAGCAGACTGAGAATACCGATTATTAGTTTGCGCATAGAAAATAATGCCGTGCATTAATTCGTGAAACTATAGGTGGCACCCCGAGGGAAGTCCAGAACCCTTCCGGAGCCGTTGGCGACGTGGCTCGGACACGGGGCTAGACCCTCGGCGATACACTCCCTGTCCCTCCCAGGGGCCAGGGTGAATATAATCGAAGCACTGGAACAGAAGGCCGTAATAACGTGAGCAGGATCCTTAAATGGGGCGCCCTGGGGCTGCTTGGCTGCCTGGTGGTGTTTGTGGCCTATGTGGCACTAACCCGGGACGCCCGAAATGCCGGCGTGGTGGACGAGATCCTCGCCAATCCGAATGGCGAACGGGCGGCCCGGACCATGCTGCTTACGCTGGCTGACGGTCGCTCCTATCCGGTGAACTACCTCGAAGAGGACGGACTGGTGTTCATGGGCATAGACGGCCGCTGGTGGCGGGCTTTTGTGGGAGAGGGTCAACCGGTCGAGATGATCATCCGCGGCGAGCAGTCAACGGGCCATGCGATAGCGGTGCTCGACGATCCGGCCTACACCGCGGACATCTTCAGCCGTCTGCGACCGACGGCGCCGGAGTGGTTGCCTGACTGGTTGAACGGCAAACTTGTGGTGATTACGCCGGACGGTGCTTAGCCGACCGGGGAAGAGAACCGACCAGGAAGCGAGCGCTACCAGTCGAGATCGTCGGGTACCTCAAACTTAGCGTAGTACTCGTCGTCTGAACCCGGCTCAGGCGTCTTATCTTCGTGGGCCGCGATAATGCGTTTTGGATCCCGGGCTTTGATCTGCTCCGCGACGTCCTTCCCGACAAGGGCGTAGAGCCCGTCGTTGTTCACAATCACCAACTGGCCGCGGCTCAGCTGTTCCATCTGTTCTTTCGGCACGTAGATTTTCTTGATCTTCTTCCCGTGCACGAAGTTATAGGGCACGTCGTCGTCTTTAGTTTCGGACTTACGCTGATCGTTG
>JBCDDI010000476.1:0-3327 GCA_039180365.1 Pseudomonadota bacterium | reverse complement strand
ATTGGAGACGCTGCCGGCTTCAATTAAATCATGCATCACATGGACTGGCTGCCGACCTACCTGGCCGCCGTCGGTGCGCCGGACATCAAGGAGCGTCTCAAGCAGGGTAACGTGCGGGCCATCGGCCGCCGCTACAAGGTGCATCTGGACGGCTATAACTTCCTCCCCCACCTGACCGGCGAGGCAGAGACCGGGCCGAGGCGGGAGATCTTCTACTTTGCCGATACGGGCGAGCTCACGGCCCTGCGCTACAACGACTGGAAGGCCATCTTCCTCGAGCAGAAGGAATACGCGACGCTGCGCGCCTGGATTGAACCCTGGACCGAGCTCCGGGTGCCGCTGATCTTCAACCTGCGCCGCGATCCTTATGAGCGCGCCTACCGGACCTCAAACACCTACTACGACTGGCTCATCGACCGGATCTTTTTTCTCGTACCTGCGCAGCAGTTCGTGGCTGAATTCCTGAGCACCTTCCAGGAATATCCACCCCGGCAGAAGCCCGCAAGCTTCAGCATCGACCAGGTCATGGAGAAGCTGGAAAGCGCCGGCGGCTCAAAATAGACGGCGGCTCGAAATAGGCGGCGGCACAAAATAAGCGGCGGCTCAGTCGGCAGCGCAAAACAGGAGGCAGCTGAAAGGTAACGCTATGACGCGGGTACTGATCATTCAGGGCGAGGGTATGGACCGGCGCGGCCTCGAATTGGTCGAGGTGTTCGGGCCGGAAACCCTCGAAGAAATCAACACCGGCATCGAGGCGCTGGCGGATCAGCTCGCCATCGAGGTGGACATCTTTCAGTCCAACGACGAAGCCGCCGTCGTCGAGCGCCTCAGCAGCGCCGCTGCTGAGCCCTTCGCCGCCATGATTATCAATCCGGGAGGATTCACCCCCAGCACCGGCCCCCTCCCGGACGCCGTTGGCGCCCTGCCCTTTCCCGCCTACGAGGTGCACGCGTCCAATCCCGCATCCCGCGGCGTCCGATCGACGATCGGGCCGGTCTGCAGAGGCTCGGTCTGCGGTTTCGGTTACGCCGGCTACGGCATGGTGTTAAAGGCCCTCAGCGCCTGAAAGGCTGAGGGGCTGAGGGGCTGAGGGGCTGAGGGGCTGACCAGCGCAGCCTGCTACAGCCCGAGGGCGGTCGCCGCCGCATTCGTCGAAACCGGATTCTGCGAAACGTCCGGGAACACTTCGCGGAACAGCGTCAGCATCGACAGCGTCGAGCGACGATCGCTCGCCTCATGCAGCCGTCCGGGCGGTCCAAGCGATGGTGGCAGCGCAAAGCCGTGCGGCGTTGCCGCATGATGGTGAAAGATCCATTCGACGCCGGCCGCATCCATTTCCGCAAAAAACCGCGACATGCTTTCCGGCGGCACGAGATGATCCTCAGCCCCGTTCTCGATGAGCACAACCGTGTTGCCGTTGTGCGCGTCCGTGCCGCGAATGAGCGCAGGTCGTGTCACTCCGGCCGTTGCCGGGCTGCCGTCTTCGCCGGTCTGCAGGAGCCCATGGAAAGACACTACCGCCGAAAGATCGAGCCCCGCGCGGACCGCTTCAAGGACGGCAACACCGCCGAAACAGTAGCCAATGGCCGCCGGTGCCGGCGTCGGGTCCACCGTTTCATGGGCCCGACCCGCATCGAGCCAAAGGCCAAGCAGCGCGCGGAAGGTCGGCAAATCATGGTCCATGGCCACCATGGCCTCGAAGCATTGTTTCTGAAAACCGGCCACTGCCGCAGCATCTGTTGGAAACTCCCGCTCATCCGCTGGTACCCGGTCACCGTACATATCGACGGCAAGCCCGACGTAACCAACGCGAGCCAGATACTCGGCCACGTCTACGTCGAAGAACTTAAGGCCCTGATAGTTGTGCACCACCAGCACGAGCGGTCGTCGACCCGCCTCCGCTGGCGGGGCAACAAGGTGCCCGACGTATTCACGACCGGCCAGGCTGACCCGCAGCTCAGCACGCCGGAGCCCCGGCGCCTCGGGCCAGAGACTCTGCGGCCGCGGATGATCGCTCATTCTCATCTCCCGAACGCTCTCAAAGGACCGTGAAGTATATGACGGCAAGCGCCAGCAGCGTCTGCAGCAGGAACGTCAGCACAAGCAGACCCCGCGCCAGGCGCCCGGGCCGCATATCTGCCGGCAGTCGCCGGGACTGCAGGTAGAGGGTAATCCCACTCTGCACCGGCAGCATGATGGCCGCGTAGCTCGCCGCAATGGTCACCATGAGTACCGGGCGCTGGAAACCCGCATAGAGCCCCAGGCCGATGAACGGCACGATCACACAGTAGAGGCGGATGATGCCGCGACGCAGGTCCAGTCGATCGCGGGACATGAAGCCCAGCTCGATGAGGTAGTCGGGCACATAGCGGGCACCGGCCGCCACTCCGGCGATCGTTGACGAGTAGAGAATACAGAAGGCACCGACTGCAAAGAGCCACAGGGACCAGGCGCCCAGGGTTTCCGTAAACATGTGCGACAGCGCGGTTATCGTGTCGCTGCCCTGAGGCTGCTGGCCCATGGCGTGCAGCACGCCTGCCCCGAGAAAATAGAAGGGGATCGTCGCGCAGGTGAGAATAACGAGCGTGATCCAGATGTCCGTGCGCAGCACCTTCAACCAGCCATTCGCCCGGGCATACCAGGCCGCAGAGCCGTCGTAGCTGCCGATCCGCCCCGGGTAACCCTTCTCAATACACCAGTAGCTGTAGGCGGAAATCTCCCCGGAGTTCACCCCCGTATACCCGTACGCCGCAAGGGCGAGCACGGCGAAGGTTGTTGGAAAATCGAACTGGAACCCCGCGAGGACGTCCTCCGGTGTTGTGGCGAAGGCCGTGCCCTGCATGAGGACCGCGCCGGTGACCGTCAGAATCGTAAAAGTCATGACAAACAGCAGCATGGTGTTCTCAAGGCGCCGATAGCTGCCGCTCGCGAGGAGCAGTGCTGCAAGAAGAGCGAGCACGGCGACGGCAAGGAGCGGGTTAGCGTCCGGCAGGATGATCACAACGGCCTGACCGGCACCGCCGATGAGTCCGCCGAGGCCGGTCAGGCCCGTAAGGAAACCAATCAGGCCGAGCGCGATGGGCCAGGAAAAGGGCCCTCGGGGGCCAGGCAGACGACCGGGGACGCGGTTCAGCGCTCTGAGATAGGTATCTCCAGAGAGCACGATGTAGCGGGCGAGCTCAGCCTGCAGGATGGATTTACTCCAGCAGGAGAAGAGCACCCACCAGAGCATGACATAGCCGACGGCAGCCCCGAGGCTCGCCGTCAGGATGATCTCGCCGGAGCCGACGATGGTCGCTGAGATGATGACGCTTGGACCGAGATACT
>JBCDDI010000475.1:0-3351 GCA_039180365.1 Pseudomonadota bacterium | reverse complement strand
TGGTCTGCGAGTGACCGCACCCAGCTCGGTGCGGCGCATCGATCGGGATCAGACGCTTAAGGATATCGCCGGGCAACTGGGCGTCGCTCATCTGATCGAGGGCTCGGTGCTGCGGGAAGGCGACAACGTGCGGGTGATCGTCCAGCTCATTGATCCCGCCACTGAATCCAGCCGCTGGTCCGAGAGCTACGATCGCGAGATGAGTAACATCCTGGCGCTGCAGACTGAGATCACCCGGAGCATTGCGAGTGCCATCGAGCTTGAGCTCACTCCCGAGGAAGAACACAGCATGCGGGCCATGGAGCAACTCCAGCCGCAGAGCTACGAGGCCTACCTGCGTGGCATGCATGAGTTACGCAGGGAAACGTTGCGCGGCTATCGCAGCGGTATCCGCATCATGCGCGAGGCCCTGGAGCAGGATCCGGACAGCGCTCTCGCCCACGCAGGGGTCGCCATCGGCTACTCGATGCTCGGCCACAATTTCTTTCCGGAGACGGCGTTACCAAAAGCCAGAGAGGCCGCACTGAAAGCGCTTTCTCTCGATGACACGCTTCCCGAAGTGCACCTCGCCATGGGGATGTACAAGATGTATTTCGAATGGCACTGGGAAGATGCGGAGCGTTACCTGAAAAGAGCCCTGGCGCTGAATCCGAGCCTAGTCGACGCTCACTATCACTACGCCTGGCTGCTGGAATTACTCGGTAGAGACGAAGAAGCGCTCTTCCACGGCGAGCAGACCAAACTGCTGAACCCCCTTTCACCGTTCTACAACGGCTGGCTCGCGGACCAATACCGTGGCCTGGGCAGATTTGACGAGGCCATCGACCAGGCCCGGTATACCATCGGCCTCAGCGAACGTTACCCCCTCGGATGGTTTGCCCTGGGCAATACCTACGCAGATCTCGGTGAATACGACGAAGCGCTCGCGGCCCATGAAGAACTACGAGACAGCTATTTCTGGTCCTGGGCGCTGGGGGGCACGCTTGCGAAAGCCGGACGGATTGAAGAGGCCCGCTCTGTTGCCGCCAGCATCGCGCCGGAAAACGACAATGCAATTCCCCTGGCGCTGATCTCTGCAGCCATTGAGGATCGAGCCTCCATGTACCGGTGGCTCAACATCGCACGGGAAGAGCGCATGAGCTGGTACCCGTGGCTGATCGCCTGGTTTCCCCTCACAGAGCCTTATCGCGAGGAGCCAGAGATGCGAGCGCTCCTCACCGACCTGCTGCTGGCCAAAGAGACAACGTTCCCGCCGATGTCGCGATTCGCCGCGCTGACAGCACCCCGCTGAGATAGCCTGCCACCATGACGAAATGTCCGAATTGCGGCGCTCTGCGCACTGGTCCCTACTGCGGCCAGTGCGGACAGAACGATCGCGACTATCAGCGCGCCTTACCTCCGCTGATGAGTGAGCTCATCAGCGAGGCTTTTGAGGTCGATTCCCGCCTTGTCCGCACGTTGAAACTGCTGCTGTTCAAACCCGGCGAACTCGCGGCTGAGTTTTCCCGCAACCGCAGAGCGAGCTACGTCAGTCCCATACGGCTCTATCTCTTCGTCAGCATCCTGTTCTTCTTTTTTTTATCGCTTAACGCAGACGTTGAGCAGACGGCTGAAGAACGGGTAACCATCGTTGCTGAAGCAGAAGCCATGGAAGACACGGATACGAAGGTCCTGCGTTCCCGTCTTGGGGCTGAACGCTTGCGCCGCGTAGAAGAGATCCTCGCCCGCCCCGATGGGTCGCTTTCCCGACTGCTGCTGCTGCAGCTTGCGCAGGGCATCGAAGGGCGCGATTCGGAATCGCTGGACGAAGGGGAGGTCTTCATCCTGCGGGAGTTGATCGATGCGCTCTATGAGCCCGGTTCCGTCATCAGCCAGTTTGCGGACAATCTGGCTATCGGCATGTTTTTCATGCTGCCGATCTACGCGCTGCTGCTGAAACTCTTTTACTTCTCTCAGCATCGCTTCTACGTTGAGACCCTCGTTTTTTCCACACACCTCCACTCCTTCGCCTTCCTGGTGTTAACCACCACGTTTCTCTTCGGCAATCCCACCGGGATCGTCTGGGTGGATGCCGCCAGCGAATTCCTTGAATCTGCGCTTTCCCTCTGGATTGCCGTTTATCACTACCTGGCGCTGCGCCGCTACTTCGGCGGCGGTCACGTCAGCACTCTGTTCAAATATACGGGGCTCGTTTTCCTCTACTTTGTCCTGCTTATGCCGACGGCTTTTCTTTTGGTGCTGGCCTTTACCGTTCTCAGCGTCTGATTCCAACTGCCCGTGGACCCAGGCAGTTGCGGTAGCATTCACCTCCCCGCTTTCGGCAGTCAGGAGCAGCTATGCCTTTCCAACCCTTTGACCTCAGTGGCCGCGTCGCCCTCATTACCGGCGGCAACGGCGGTATCGGACTCGGGATGGCCAAAGGACTGGCGGAATCCGGAGCGGAGGTCTGCCTGTGGGGCACCAATGCTGAAAAGAATGCCAGGGCACTGGAAAGCCTCGCCCACATCGGCCCGAGGATTACGGCGCAAGTCTGCGACGTCGCCGACGAGGCGGCAGTGGAAGCCGCCTTCGCGGAGACTCTCGCCGCTCACGGCCGCGTGGATGGCTGCTTCGCTAACGCCGGCGTTGGCGGCCGCGGTACCGGCTTTGAGGACATGTCCCGCGAGGAATGGGACTTCATTATCGGGGTCAACCAGACCGGCGTGTTCCACACCTTCCGTGCCGCCGCCAGACACATGCGTGAGCGCGCCGAGGCCGGCGATGCCTTCGGACGACTCGTTGGCACAGCCAGTCTGGCGGCCATCTCCGGTCAGGCTCGCGGCGAACACTACGCCGCGGCCAAGGGCGGCCTGATCTCAATGATCAAAGCCCTTGCCGTTGAATACGCTCGCTATGGCATCACGGCGCACACGATCCTGCCCGGCTGGATCGAAACGGACATGACCACCGGCGCATTTTCTAACGATAAGTTTGTCGCCAACGTCTCAAAGCGCATTCCCGCGCGACGCTGGGGCGCACCGGACGACTTTGCCGCCATCGCCATCTACATCATGAGCACGGCCTCGAGCTACCACACCTCGGAAACGTTCCTCATTGATGGGGGCTACGCGGCTTTTTAGCTTCGAGGGGCTTCCCCGCCTGATCGGATTCCGGACGCTCGCCAGATCGCTCTCTGGCTGCCTTCTTCGGCTTCGGGCCAGCAGACGCTCAGCGCCTGTTCGATCAGGAGTTCGAAGATCGGGTCTTCCGCGTTGTAGCTGGGAAAGGGAATGGCCGCGAGTACAGTCCGGCGCTCGGCTGGTTCATCTACCTTGCGAGCCGATCCCCTGATCTGGAACTCCAGGTCATCGG
>JBCDDI010000474.1:0-3356 GCA_039180365.1 Pseudomonadota bacterium | reverse complement strand
GCCAGCGAGCGCGAATCTCGTCGGCTTCCTCCGATCGACCCTGAGCTTCGCGCGCATCGGCGATAACCAGCCAGGCGTCGCGCGCCCAGTCCGGGCGGTTCCGTGCCAGGCTGAGCGCTTTGTTCGCATAGCGTACGGCCGTTTCCGGATCTCCTGCGGCAAGCTCGAGGCCGGCCAGATGGGTCCAGAGATCGGCGCGGCGCGGGTCAATGCGAACAGCCCGCTCCGCATAGGCCACGGCTTCGGCAAGCTGCCCGCTTTCCTCTGCCCGGGCACTCTGCTCGAGCAGGGCCAGGGTTGCGCCGTTCGGGGACGGTCGGCTCGGTGGCGCTTCGCTCTCCGAATCAGCACCGGAAGCTGATGAGGTCGGCGCAGGCGGCTCGTCCGCTGATCCCTGCGGCGCGGTACTACCGTCCGGGCCCGGTACCGGCGAGGTAGCACAGGCGCTGACAAGCAGGGCTAAGGTCATGAGCAGCAGTGCCGCGAGGGGCTGCCTCTGGCGGCGCTCAGCGCAGGGCGGCGAGCCGTTCATTGAAACCACTCCTTGAATTTCCGACCGAGGCGATTGGCCACCCGCTTCAGATCTATGCCGCAGCCGTCCTTCACGTTGTTGTCCGCCGAGCGCGGCAGGGGTACGGCGACCACTTCCGCGCAGGAATCGTTGGCCAGCAGCCCCGTTGTGTATTCGACAGTTTCCCAGCGGTCGTCCACTTCCGGCAGGGGAGTGACGCCCAGGCGCAGATACACGTCGTCCCAGACCTGCATGGCGCCGCCGGCTCCGGTCATTCCCGTCGGCCGGTTGTCGTCGTAGCCCACCCAGACCACGGCGAGTCGTTCGGCGTCAAAGCCTGCAAACCAGCTGTCCCGGTAGTCATCGGAGGTTCCCGTCTTACCGGCAGTGCCGAGCTGAGCGAAGCGGGACGTTTTTCCGGTGCCGCGTTCCATCACAACTTCCAGGGCGCGTTGCAGGGCCGCAACCGTTGCGGGTTCGACCTGCTGCTGGAGCTGAAAGGGATGCTGGGAGAGGGGCTCGCCGAACTCGTCAACAACGGCGATCACGGACTTAGGCGCCATATGGAAGCCGCCGCTCGCAAAGGCGCTGTACAGGGCAAGGACTTCCAGCGGCGTACGCGGCTCTGCGCCAAGGAGCAGCGACGGATAGAGGTTCTCCGCCGGTTGACCGCCGATGTCTTCAAGACGCTCGGCAACCTGATCAACGCCAAGGGACAGGCCAAGATTTACCGTGGCGAGATTCAGGGAGTCGCCAAGGGCGCGGACCAGCGGCACCGGGCCATGCACCTCACCGTCGAAGTTTTTCGGCGTCCAGGGTTCGGATCCGCGTTGCGAGAGGGAAACGCTGGCATCCTGCAGCGTGCTGGCCAGATGGTAGCCGCGTTCCAGAGCAGCCAGATAGATCACGGGTTTGATCAGTGACCCCATGGTGCGGCGGGCATTCAGAGCCCGATTGAAGCCATCTTCTCCCGCGGCTCGGCCGCCGGAGATTGCCTGCACTTCCCCGGTTTGCGTATCGGCGACCACAACGGCCCCCTGCAGCTCGCCCACCGGGAGCTGTCGGGCAAGTTCCAGGCGTTCCAGAGTGCTGGTCATCGCCTGTTCCACGGCATCCTGCGTGCGTGGCGAGAGGGTGGTGAACACTTTCAGCCCATCGCTGGTCAGATCCTCTTCGTCGTAGTCTTTGAGGGCGCTGCGGACGAGATCCATATAGGCCGGATAGTAGGCACCGCCGCTTCTGGCGCCGCGGATCACCTCAAACGGTTCCGCCATGCTGGCGGCCGCGGTGTCTGCATCGATCAGGCCGGCTTGGTGCATCTTGCCAAGCACCAGGTTGCGGCGTTTGTGCGTCCGCTCCGCCTGCCGATAGGGGTTGTAGTAGGACGGGCCGCGGATGATGGCAACCAGGGTGGCAAGCTCGTGGACCTCGAGCTCCTTTAATGGTCGATTGAAATAGAACTGCGCCCCGAGCCCGAAACCGTGCACGGCCCGAACACCGTCCTGGCCCAGATAGATCTCATTCACGTAAGCGTTGAGGAGTTCTTCCTTGGAGAACTTGAGCTCCAGCATCACGGCCATGGCCACTTCCTGGAGCTTGCGCTCGAAGGTTTGCCGGTTCGTGAGGTAGTAACTCTTCACAAGCTGCTGAGTCAGCGTGCTGCCACCCTGACGGATTTCGCCGGCGGTCAGATTCACCCACGCGGCTCTGGCGATGCCAATGGGGTCGAAGCCAAAGTGCCGTTCGAAGTGGGCATCCTCAACGGCCACCAGCGCGCCGGTTAACAGTTCCGGGACTTCTTCAGGCTGCAGGATCAGACGGTCTTCACCGTGGCTCGGGAAGAAGTTGCCGATGCTTAAGGGATCGAGCCGCACAAGGGGGACGGGTCGGCCGTTTCCGTCAGTGAGCGCCGTGATCCCCCGATTGTCGAAGGTGGTTCGGATCCGCTGGCTTGCTCTCGGTCCCTCGAGAAACTCGAAGGCGCGAAGATAGATGTCCAGGTTGTTGCCCCGGCGGGCGTAGGTGCCGGGGGCTGGCAGGTTGGCGTGTGCGGCATAACCCAGCCTTCTGAGTTCTTCGGTGAGCTGTGCGAGCGTCAGGTCTGCGCCGGGATAGACCTCCAAGGGAGCTGCGTATACCTGCGCCGGAATGGACCAGCGGCGGCCCTCGAAAGTTTCGGTGATCAGGCGGTTCAGGTGAAAGAGATAGGCGCCGAGGGCAACGCTCAGCAGAACTGACACCAGCGCAAAGCCTTTAAGCAACCGGCGCCAGTTGAAGCTCGTCAAGCCGGGCATCCCGGTGCGGCGGGTATCAGCGCCGATGGGAGGCAGCTCAGAGAGCAGCTTAGAGAGCGGGCGCCCGAGCGCTGTTCAAGCTGGAGCGCTTGCTTGCAGCGGGCCCCCGCGTATCGGTGCCGAGGGCGTTGGACTGTTGTTCGCCCGGCTCCCGGACGAGGCCCAGCCAGCGACCCAGGCGCCGGAACACGGCCAGGGCGCCGCGGAGAACTTTCGGCAGCAGGAAGCATAGGAGAACCAGGAATACCGCGAGAGCGGCCAAGAATAACACGGGGTGCGACAGCGCCGCCCAGAGGCCGGCAAAGACTGCCAGGTCCTCGACGACGGAGGCAGCGAAGTTGCTGAAGGGTTCCGGAGACGTGTTGATGAGGACTCGGGATCCCGCCTTGCCGGCGTGGGTGGCGGCGGTCAGGGAACCGCCAACAAGCCCGGCTGCGATGCCAATGGCCGGGTCCACGGGGCCGACAGCGCCCGCGGCGAGTAGCGCACCGGCAGGTATGCGGATGAAGGTGTGCAGAGAATCCCAGGCGCTGTCGACGCCCGGGGTTTTG
>JBCDDI010000473.1:0-3364 GCA_039180365.1 Pseudomonadota bacterium | reverse complement strand
GGCCATCACTGCACCATGCCGCTGATGGAGCGTCTCGAGGTGCCTGGCACAGTTCGGGCTTCTTTCAGCCTGTATAATTCGGCCGAAGACGTAGACCGGTTCGTTACCGGGCTGCGCAAAGCCGTCACCTTTGTCTGAACCTTCGCGAAGATCAAATATCTGACGCGGTAACAAACGGATATGAGGAAGTCATGAGCGCAACGCAATTCGACCCCAGCACAATCTCCGTGACCGAAGCGGCGCAGGCCCACATTGCTGCACAGATTGCCCGGTCCGGCCGACGCTTTCTGAAGCTCGGCGTCAAGGAAAGCGGCTGCAACGGCTTCATGTACACCCTGGACTATATTGATAGCCCCCTCGGGGAAGATGAACGTTTCGCCTTCGGCGACATCGATGTCTACGTGCAGCGCGAGGAACTTGAGCTCGTGCGCGGTACGGAGATCGACTTCGAGGTGGAGGGTCTTAACTCAGCCCTTAAGTTCAAGAATCCGCGGGCCGAAAGCTATTGCGGCTGTGGCGAGAGCTTCTCGATCAAAGAAGACTGACCGCCCCTTGGAAAGACGCCTCATTGCTACAACCCGGGAAGTACCGGCCCGGCTCGTTCCCACGGGTGATCCCATAACGATTCCCGCCGGCACGTTCGTCACGCTCACACAAAGCCTCGGGGGTACCTACACGGTCATCACCAACGGCAACATGGCGCGCGTTGAAGGAGCAGATGCCGACGCCCTAGGTTTCGAGCCCGAAGTCCTCAGCTTCGAACCCCCTGCTGACCAACGCATCGCCGACGATCAGGTGCAGGAAGCACTGGCCAGCGTCTTTGATCCGGAGATCCCGGTCAACGTTGTGGATCTGGGCCTTATCTACGACGTCAGCATCGATCATGACGAAGGCACCGTCTCTGTCGAGATGACGCTCACCGCGCCCGGTTGCGGCATGGGCGATGTGCTGGTTGCAGACGTGAAACGGCGGGTGGAAAGCGTGCCCTTCGTGAAATCGACAAACGTTGAGCTGGTCTTTGATCCACCCTGGTCCCGCGATCGCATGAGCGAAGAAGCCCAGCTCGAGCTGGGATTGTTCTGATGACGAACAGCCAGGCGAGCCTCGATGAGATCAAGGAGTCCTTTGGCTTCTTCGACGACTGGGAAGACAAGTACCGCTTCATCATCGATCTGGGTAAAGCCCTCGAAACGCTTCCGGACAGCGATCGGCAGGAAAGCAATCTTGTCCGGGGCTGTCAGAGCCAGGTCTGGCTGGTGCCGGCCGTCGACTCTGACTCCGGCACGCTGCAGCTGCGCATCGACAGCGACGCGCACATCGTCCGCGGCCTCATCGCGATCGTCCTTGCCGTATACGACGGGCGCACCCCGGAGGATGCCCTGGCTTACGACATAGAAGGGCTCTTCGAAGACCTGGCCCTGTTAAAGCATCTGAGCCCTACCCGCGGTAACGGCCTGCGAGCCCTCATCGGCCGTATCCGGGACTACGCCGAAGCTGCCTGAGCCGACGCTGCTCTGATCACCCCTCAGGCGGCGTTGCCCGCGTGAACTGCGTCACAGCCCCCCTGCCTCACAGCGAATTCCTCAACGGGATGAGACGCGTTAACGGTTTTCCAGCCCCTGCCTGCCGACAATGAGCGCGGGACATAGACAAAGACATGCAGACTCCGGAAAGGACGCCGAAGCTCTCGCGAACCGGATCCAGGCATGGCAGAAGCGCTCAACATTGATAAGGCGGGGACCCGGTCCAACGCCATCTACACAACCTTTCTCGATACGCGTGCGGAGATTGCCGAAGCGCTGAAGGGGCTGCGCAATCAGCGCGCCACGCTGCAGCTGACCTTCGAATGCGAAAACAGCCTGCATCGTGCCCGCATTCTGGATGTGCTGGACGACGCAGTACTGCTCGAGGACCTGCAGCCCCGGTCCGGACTCCCGCTCATGAGCAACGGGCGCCGTTTCTCCCTGTCAGGCCGCGCAGACGGCGTTTACCTGTTCAGCGAAGAGAATGCCTGTGTGCGCGTCGAGGAAGATCGCGGCGTCCCCTACTTCCGGATACCCCTTCCAACCAATGTGCTTTACCAACAGCGCCGGCGCAGCGCACGTTACCAGCTACCCGTACGCACAGAAGGCCGGGCCGCCGTTGTGAAGCTGATCCGATCCATCGCCGCTGACAAAGACCACTCCGACACCTTAAGCGGAAGTCTCCTGGACATCTCCGCCGGCGGCTGTCGCGTGTCCCTCCCAGGTCCCATACACCCGCCGCTGGAAGTGGGCGAGCAGCTTGCTTCAGCGGCCATTGAGATTCCGACGCTGTTCGATCTCGCGGCCGACGCCACGATCCGACACGCAAGCTACAACAAGCGCACGCGTCAGGTGATCTGCGGCCTCGAGTTCACAGGGATGCATGTGACTGACCGGCGACGTCTCGAGCAATTCATGCAGTCTCTTTCAGCAACTACGTCGCCGAAGGGCTAGCCCGCTGCCATTGGTGATACTCAGCGGGTGTGTCCACGTCTCGCAGCGTCCCTGAGACGGCAACACTGAGGGCAGCCTTCAGAGCCCGCTGCTGAGTCTGTTCGTAGACGCGGCTAGTGCCCCAATCAACCTCCGAAAAGAGCTCAGTGACGGGCCTGGAAGCGCCAATCAAGCCATAACCCCCGTCCTCGGCAGGGCCGATCACGACGTCTGCCTCGGCAAGACTGGCCAGCGCCTGGTTGATGTAGCCGGCGTCCACCTCCAGCAGGTCGCTGCGAATCAGGACTGCCGGTCCGGGCCTGGCTTCCAGCGCGAAAGCCATGCGCCTACCAAGATCGCCGGACGGCTGGCTATAGGGAGTCAGCTCGTACTCTTCGAGCCAGCGGGCGAGAACCGGGTCCTCAGGTATCTGAGTTCCCGCCAGCCAGAGCTCAGTGTCGTAGTCTGAAGGGGATACGCAGCGCGCCAGGATGCCCTCTGTGAGGGCGATGTGGGCTGCCAGGGCGGCCTGGTCACCGATGACCGCCGCCAGGCGGGTCTTTACGGTCCCTAGAACCGGCGTGCGGGCGAAGATGATGAGTCTGGGCCTAGACGGCATCAGCGGAACACCGGAAATGCACTGACCGGCGCGACCGAGGTAGTTTGGCTTCGCTCACACACCGGCATCATGGCCGTAGTACCGCCGCGCCAGCACCTCCGGCGATGTCCCCAGACAGTAGCGCAGCCGCAAAAGCCACATGTTGAGGATCGTACTCAGGATGCCGAAGCGCTCCCAGCGCCGCGCCGAGGTGGTGACGACAAGGGCCGGACACTGGGGCTTGAGCAGTGCTTTCAGGCGACGACACAGCTCGATGTCTTCCATCAACGGCTGCTCCGGTACCCCACCG
>JBCDDI010000472.1:0-3378 GCA_039180365.1 Pseudomonadota bacterium | reverse complement strand
GCAGAGTCTCTGGCGAAGTCATCTCGCCGAACGTCTGGAGGCTGGCACCCTGGACGAAGACACACGGGCGCTGCTTGCCGATCAGCTGCGCCATCTAGAACCAGCAACTTGAGGAGACACACCATGAACGCACTCTCGACCGTGCGCCGCTCCATCTCACCGGAAGCCGACGACAGCTGGGAAAGCATCGCAGCCCGGGAACTCAATACGGACGACGCCGCAGCGGTGAGCCAGCTGCAGAGCTGGAACATGCATGTCTTTATGCGCCCGGCAGCGCCAGAAGGCTCGCCCCGGCAGGGTAATCCGATCCTGCCGAGCGACATCATTTTTCTCGAGCCGCCGAAGGCTGCCGGCTGACTGCCATGAGTGCCGAGGCCTGTATCGCATCGGTTCGCGTTGCGGCTGCCCATGAAGGGGTGGCCGAGCTGGTCGTTACCCTCGCCTACGGAAACGGCGGCGAGACCGAAATCGCCCTCGATCATCTGGCTACATCCGCGCTTCTTGCTGCCTGCGAGGCGGAAGAGCCTGATGCCCTGATCGGCGCTCCCTGGCAGAAAGTCCGCGACGCCCTCGGCGTGTCCTGGAATCGTTTTTCGGCGGGTTAAGGCTCGCAAACCCAAACAGCAAAGAAGCATTCAAAATGCTTCGAGGAGAGGAAACCCATGTTTGATCTCATCATCAGAAACGGCCGCATCGCAGATGGCACCGGCCTGCCCGCTTACAACGCCGATATCGCGGTAAAGGATGGGCGCATTGCCCGCATCGGCCGCATCGACGCCAGCGCTGCCAATGAGGTAGACGCCGGTGGCCGCGTGGTGGCACCCGGTTTCATCGACCCGCATACGCACTTCGATGCGCAGCTGCTCTGGGATGGCTACGCCAAACCGGCCCTGGCGCATGGCGTGACGACAATTGTTCCCGGCAACTGCTCTCTGTCCCTGGCGCCGCTCAAGGCCAAGCACCGCATGAAGCTCGTTGGCATGTTTAATCAGATCGAGGAAATGCCGCATAAAGCTTTCGAAGAAGGCGTGGAGTGGAACTGGGAAACCTTCGATGAATATCTGGCCCGCATCGGCCGGGATCTGGCCATCAACGTGGCGCCCCTTGTTGGGCACAGCGTGCTGCGGCTCTGGGTCATGGACGACGAAGCCATGCATCGCACGGCGACGGCCGACGAGATCGCCGCCATGCAGGATCTCCTTCGGCAGTGCCTCGAAGCCGGCGCCGTTGGCCTCTCCACGAGCTTCGTGGACATGGACGAAACGCTGCAGCCGGTGCCGAGTCGCCACGCGGACGTGACCGAGCTCGACGCTCTGGCGGCAGTACTTTCCGAATACGATCGAGTGCTGCAGATCGTGCCGGAGTTTTACGACGCCGATCTCACGATTGCCCGCGTTGATCAGCTTGCCGAGCTTTCCCTCAAGCACGGTATCCCGACGACATTCTCGCCGCTCTTCGTGAACGGCGATAACACGGATGCCGTCGACCGGGTCATGGCCCGCGTCGACGAACAGTTCGCCCGTGGCGCCCGCGTCTGGCCGCAGGTGCAGACCCGGCCCATCGACATCAGCTTCAGCTTCGCCGTGCCGAGCCTGCTCTTCATCCGTTTCCCGACCTGGTATCGAATCATGCGCTTCGGCACCCATGAGGAAATTGTTGCCGCTTTCAGCGACGCCGAACAGCGCGCGCAGCTCGTCCAGGAAGCGGCGGCACTTGGCCCGCTCTGGCCGCGCCTCGTGCTCCGTCAGGTGGCAAGCGATGCGAACCAGAGTCTGGTCGGCAAGACTCTCGGTGAAATCGCCGAACTGCGCCAGACGACGCCGGTAGACGCCATGATCGATCTGTCACTCGAAGAGGATCTCGACGCCCACTTCCTCTCAGCGGACATGGGCCACAACGACGACGACCGGGTTGGCGCCCTCCTCGACCACCCCCGGGTACACGTCGGCGCGAGTGACGGCGGTGCGCACATTCTGTCGTTCTCCACCTACGGTGACACCGGCTATCTGTTCAGCCGTTTTGTCCGCGAGACGTCGGCCCTCGGTCTTGAGGCCGCGGTGAAGAAGATCACCAGCGATACGGCCAGCATCTGGGGCATCCCCGAGCGTGGTCGCCTCGAACAGGGTTACGTCGCGGACATCACCATCTTCGATCCGGACACGATCGACCGGGGTCCCGAGTACTACGTTCAGGATGTGCCCGGCGAAGGCAGCCGCTACGTGCGCGATTCTGTGGGTATCGACACGGTGATCGTTGGTGGCGCTGTGGTCTGGTCCGAAGCGGCCGGCTACACCGACGAACGCCATGGCGCCCTCCTTCCCGGCGGCGCGAGCTGAGCCCATGGGCACCATCAGCGAGCGTCGGATCGCCACCAACGGCATCGAACTGAACATCGCCGAGAAGGGCGAAGGGCCCCTGGTGCTCATGCTCCACGGCTTCCCGGAGTCCTGGTACTCCTGGCGCCATCAGTTTGCACCGCTGGCTGAAGCCGGTTTTCACGCCGTTGCCCCGGACATGCGCGGCTATGGCAAATCGGACAAGCCGGAGGCCATCGAGGCCTACAACCAGGTTGAGGTCGTGCGCGACGTCATCGGTCTGATCCCCGCCCTCGGCTATGAAACGGCTATCGTTATCGGCCACGACTGGGGCGCACCAACAGCGTGGTCCACGGCCCTGCACTATCCGGAGCAGGTCACCGCCGTCGGCGCGCTCTCGGTGCCCTTTACGCCGCGCTCGCCGGTGCCGCCCATGGCCGTCATGCGCGAAGTCTTCAAGGACCGCTTCTTCTACCAGCTCTATTTCCAGGAGCCCGGTGTTGCGGAGGCGGAGTTCGAAGCCGACATCCGCACGGCACTGCGCAAGTTCCTCTACATGGCGGCCGGGGAAACTGATCTCTCGCTGCTCCCGGAAAAAGGTCCCGACGCTGATCTCCTCAGTGACCTGCCGGACCCGGAGGCGCTGCCACCCTGGCTCACGGAAGCAGACCTCGAGTTCTATGTCGGCGAATTCACCCGATCCGGTATGCGCGGGCCACTCAACTATTACCGGAATCACGATCTCACCTGGGAGCTCACGGACGGTGCCCCGGAGACCATCTCCCAGCCAGCACTGTTCGTCGCCGGCGATCGGGATGGCGTGATCATGATGGCCGCCGAGGCGCTCGCAAAACTTCCGGAACGCGTCACCGATCTCCGAGTGAACGAACTGATCCCGGGTACCGGCCATTGGACGCAGCAGGAAGCCCCGGAAGCCGTAAACGAAGCACTGCTGCGGTTTCTCAAAGAGGTCAGCTGAGTGCTGGCCAGCATTGCACACTGTAGAACGTCAGTAAGAGGTAGTTGAGTCTGTGAGTGAGTCCATCGTCGTCCTTGGCAGCGG
>JBCDDI010000471.1:0-3382 GCA_039180365.1 Pseudomonadota bacterium | reverse complement strand
CCACCGGATAAGTTTCAGGAGAGAAGATGAGCAAAGTACACGTCAGCACCGTCATCAACGGTGAACCGGTCGAATTTCTCTGTGCGCCTGAGCAGACGCTCGTCAACGTGCTTCGGGAGGAGCTCGACCGCATGGGCACGAAGGAAGGTTGCAGCACGGGAGACTGCGGCTCCTGCAGCGTCCTCATGAACGGTCGTCTGGTCTGCGCTTGCCTTGTGCTTGGCGTAGAAGCAAGCGGCGCAGAGATAACGACGATCGAGGGCATCGCCACAGAGGAGGGGCTGCACACGATTCAGGAGAAGTTTCTCGAGCATGCCGCCCTGCAGTGCGGCATCTGCACGCCGGGCTACATCGTCGCGACGAAGGCACTGCTCGAGAAGCATCCGAACCCCGACGAAGAGACGATCCGCTACTGGCTGGCGGGGAATCTCTGTCGCTGCACCGGTTACGACAAGATCATCCGGGCCGTGCAGGATGTTGCAACAGAACTGGCCCACGAGGCCTGAGCAGAACCTGAGGAAGGAACAGACAGCAATGGCAGAAGCAGAAGATTTCAAAGTCATCGGTACCCGTCCCATCCGTCCCGATGGTGTAGATAAGGTGACGGGGCGGGCGCAGTTCGGCGCCGACCTCAACCTTCCCGGGATGATCTACGGGCGCGTACTGCGCAGTCCGCACGCCCATGCGCGAATCAAGTCCGTTGACGTCAGTGGCGCCCTGGCCATGCCTGGGGTTTATGCGGCGGTATCCGGCGCCGACTTCCCTGGCGCCCAGTCGGCGGAAATCGGTGGTGAAGGTGGCGGCGATGTGGCCGATCTTGCGCAAAACGTCATGGCCCGGCACAAAGTCCTCTATCACGGTCATGCGGTAGCCGCGGTAGCGGCCAGTTCGGCGGCGCAGGCGGAAGCCGCCCTGGAAGCGATTAAGGTGGACTACGAAGTGCTGCCGCCAGTGCTCGATCTGGTAGCGGCGATGGCCGCTGATGCACCGCTCGTCAACGAAAAGTGCTTTACGAAGAACCTTCCAGAACCTGCTGAAAAACCAAGCAATATTGCTGAGGTGATGACCCTCGCGCGAGGCAACATCGAGGAAGGCTTCGAGCAGGCGGACGTCATCGTTGAGGGGGAATATCGCATTCCCATGGCCCACCAGGGCTACATCGAACCCCATGCCTGTACGGCGACCGTGAATGAAGCGGGCCAGGCGACCGTCTGGTGCTGCACGCAGGGGCACTTCGGCTTCCGGACCATGACCGCAAACATTCTCGATATGAGCGTGGCGGATCTGAAATTCATCGCTTCGGAAATCGGCGGCGGCTTTGGTGGCAAAACGGTCGTCTATCTCGAGCCGGTGGCCGTGCTGCTGTCGAAGCTTGCCCGGCGCCCCATAAAAATGGTCATGAGCCGGGAAGAGGTGTTCCGCGCATCGGGGCCTGCAGCAGGGTCCCTTGCGCGCGTGAAAGTGGGTGCTAAGAAAGACGGCACCATCACGGCGGCCAGTGCCTGGCTCGCCTACGAGGCGGGCGCCTTTGCCGGTGCACCCATGGGCGCTGGTGCCATGTGCATTTTTGCGCCCTACAACCTCGAGAACTTCAAGATCGAAGGCTTCGACGTGCTGGTCAACAAGCCGAAGGTGGCCGCCTATCGCGCCCCGGGCGCGCCTCAGTCCATGCACGCCATGGAGTCGGCCCTTGACGATCTTGCCCGCGAACTCGGCATGGATCCCATCGATCTGCGACTGAAGAACGCCGTGGAAGAGGGCTCTCAAGCGGCCTACGGGCCGAAGTTTCCCGTCATCGGCTTTAAGGAGTGTCTTGAAGCCGCTAAGGCTCATCCGAACTACTCGAAGCCGGTGCCGGAAGGGGCAGGCCGCGGCGTGGCAGCCGGGTTCTGGTTCAACGCGGGTATGCAGTCGAGTGCCGAAGTGCACATCAACGAAGACGGCACGGTACAACTCATCGAAGGCAGTCCGGACATCGGCGGCAGCCGGTCCTCCATGGCCATCATGGCGGCAGAAACGCTGGGTGTGCCCTATGAGGAGATCCGGGTGCTGGTGGGCGATACGGAGGCGAGCGGCTTTAACAACGTCACAGGCGGCAGCCGCACCACCTTTGCCACCGGCATGGCGGTCATTCAGGCCTGTGAAGACATCATCAGCCAGTGTAAGGAGCGGGCGGCAAAGACCTGGGGCATCGATGCGGACCAGGTGGAGTGGGAAGACGGTCAGGCGGTTCCCGCGCCCGGTGTAAATGCCGAGCTGAAGCCGCTGTCCCTTGCTGACATTGCCAAGGGCTCGGCGCGAACCGGCGGGCCGTTGCTCGGCCGGGCCTCATTGAATGCCCGGGGACCAGGTGCCGGCTTCGCTGTGAACTTCGGCGACCTCAAGGTGGATCCGGAAACAGGTAAAGTCGACGTGTTGAGCTACACGGCGATTCAGGACGCTGGACGTGCGATCCATCCCTCCTACGTTGAGGGGCAGATTCAAGGTGGCGCCGTGCAGGGCCTCGGATGGGCGCTCAACGAGGAGTACATCTTCGATGAGCATGGGGTGCTCGAAAACCCAGGCTTCCTGGACTATCGGATCCCTGTGGCCTCTGACATGCCCATGATTGATACGCAGATCGTTGAAGTGCCAAACCCGACCCACCCCTATGGGGTACGTGGCGTCGGCGAAACGCCGATCGTGGCTCCCCTGGCCGTGGCCGCCAACGCGGTGCGTGACGCCATCGGCAAACGGGTACACGATCTGCCCCTGTCGCCGCCGAATCTGCTGGCGGTGATAGACGGCGACTGAATGGCGCCCGCGCTGCAGGGTGAAGGGTTAGCGCTGTGACGCGGGTGGTCTTCCCCGATCATCTGCTCTCGGTGACGAACGGCGTGCGGGAACTAGAGGTTTCCGCCGCCGACGTTCGAGAGCTGCTCCTGGCGTTAGAGCGTGAGTTCCCCGGGAGCGAGGAACGGCTGGCGAAGAGCGCCATCGCCATCGACGGTCAGATTCATCAGGATGCCTATCTGGAGCCGCTGGCGCCGGACTCGGAGGTGTTTTTCATGCAGCGCCTCGAAGGCGGCTGAGGTCCTTCTGGCCCGCCTCGTCAATCTCGGGTCTCTCTGCGTAGATCACGTCTACCGTGTCGACGCGCTCGCCGGTGCCGGAGAAACCCGTTCCAGCAGCAGTCATCAGATCTTTCCCGGGGGCAAAGGCCTTAATCAATCGCTTGCTGCGGCTCGAGCCGGGGCCACCGTGGCGCAGGTTGGCTGCGTAGGTGACGACGGTGCCATGCTTTGTGACGTCCTGCGGGAGGCGGGCGTGGACGTGACAGGAGTGCGCACGGTAGTGGGCGAGAGTTCCGGTCACGCGGTCATTCAGGTGAACGATGCCGGTG
>JBCDDI010000470.1:0-3389 GCA_039180365.1 Pseudomonadota bacterium | reverse complement strand
CGGCAGCAGCGAGCAGCGACAGGCAAGCCGTTCCGGGATGCCGGTACGCACGGTTAGTGCCCGCTCGGGCCTTGGCGTCGACACAGCCTTCGAAGAGTTGTGTCGCGCCATACTGGAGCTTGGCTGATGCCGTTTCCCAGGGAATTCGAGGACTACGTGGCGGCCCAGGTGCTCGATGAGTCCCTGGCGGCCTATGCGGAGCTCGATCCTGAGGGCCGTATTCTCAGTACGGGCGGTGAGCTGCGCCTGTTCGGACCGGCAGAGCTTGTGGCAGGCACTCCGCTTGCGGAGATCGCCGCTTTCACGGCCGGGCTGACGGTCGCCCCAAACGAAGTGCTCGTCATGCCGAGAGTGGCCATCTACGAAGACATCTGGGCGGATGTTCATGTGTTTCCCGTTTCAGGGGGCTTCGGGCTGCTGCTCCGCGATGTTTCCGACACGGCGCGTCAGTACGCGGAGCTGGTGCAGCAGGCGAATGAAGTTGCTCTGGTGCGGCGAGACTTGAGCACCCGCCGGCCCGTAGATGTGCTCGGTCTGTTCCGCGCTCTGGACACGCTCCTGGCCCGGCGCCAGGACGGTCGCTTTATCCCGGTCGGCCGGCTGCCGGACTGGGGCGGACGCTTTGTGCCATTGCTCGATGCACCCATGCGCTCCTGGGACGATGACGTTGGCCTCGCTTACCTTGCAAGCTTCCTGGAGGACGCACGCCCGCTCTGGGATGAGGCGAAACCTGGGCGCCTGGGCTCGAGCCTCTGGATTGATCAGGCGCTTGATGGAACGGAGTTCGTTTACGAAGCGACGGCCGTGCGGACAGAAGAAGACGCGCTGTTACTTGTTACCCGGGAAGATGCCAGCACCTTCGACAAGCAGTTTCTGATTCAGACCGGCCGGGAACTGGCGCTTCAGCATCGCAATCTGGACCGACGCAGTGAACGCCTTGAAGAAGATCGTCAGGATCTTGAGGCTCGGGTGCGAGCGCGTACGCGCGCTCTGGAGACGGCGAATCAACGGCTCGAGGATGCGCTTCGCAGGCGCGCCGAGCTCGAGGATGAACGCGCAAGTATCATTGAGCAGGCTGAACAGTCGCAGCGCATGGAAGCACTCGGCACGCTCGCTGGCGGTATCGCCCACGATTTCAACAACGTCCTCGCGGCCGTGCTCGGTTACTCGGAGCTTGGCGTAGATCCTAAAGCCTCAGAAGCATCCAGGCAGCGCTACTTCGAAGCGATCATAGAGGCGTCTCTACGTGCCCAGGAGCTTGTTCGTCAGATCCTGGTCATGACCCGACGCACGGAAGTCGAAACCAGCGATGTCAACGTGCGTGCGATCCTCGAGGAAGTGCAACGGCTCATGCGCGCGACCCTCTCCAGCGCCATCGATATCCGCATGGATATCCTTGGTGATCCCATCGTTGAGGCGAATTCCACCGAGCTGCATCAGATCGTGATGAATCTCTGTACAAATGCCGGCCAGGCCATGCTGGACGGCGGTGTACTGCAGCTGACGCTGGCGGAGGTCAGCGTTGGTCCGGAGGACGCCGCATACCATCCCTCCCTGGCAGCCGGCCGCTATGCCCGGATCGAAGTTCGCGATAGCGGCGAGGGCATCGCGCCTGACGTGTTGCCGAAGATTTTCACTCCGTTCTTCACTACCAAAGCAGCGCGCGAGGGCACCGGCATCGGCCTTTCCGTGGTGCAGGGTATCGTTTCCAGTGCCGGAGGCTTTGTAGACGTCTCTAGCGATGAGGGCCTTGGATCCTGTTTCACCGTGTACTGGCCTGTCGTCGATGAAGCGGCAGGCAGCTTGGGTGGTGATCCAGTGGCAAGCTACGGCGGTTCTGAATGTGTACTTTTCGTGGACGACGAACCCATGCAGGTAGAGATCGCGCGACAGATGCTCGGCCGGCTTGGCTACGAGATCGTTGCCTGCACCAGCAGCACGGAAGCGCTAGAGAAGTTCCTTCACGCACCAGATGACTTTGATCTGGTCATCACAGACCTGGCCATGCCGGAGCTGAATGGTGAAGCGCTGCTCCGGCGTGTGCTGCAGGAACGACCCAGCGTGCCGGTGCTAGTCCTCTCCGGGGACCTTGATGCGGACAAGGATCGTCGCCTGAGCGATCTTGGTGTGCGCGCCTACCTGACCAAACCCGTGCGCTGGCAGCGCATTGCAGAGGTGATGCGCTCGATCCTCGACGCCGCGCCCTGAGGCGCAAGGCCGTGGTCAGCGAATTGCAGGGTCAACTTGGCGGGTCGAACGCGCGTAGAGCCCGACCAGCAGGCACCACAAGCTAATCCACGCCAGATAGATCGCGATATCGGCTGGCGGGTTCTGGGCGAAGTTTAAAAACGCCGTGCGGGCGACCACCCAGCAGATCCAGAAGGTAATGAGCTTCGACATTTGCCAGAGGCCGAGGAAATGCCAGGCGATTGTGCCTGTAATCGCGAATGTTAGGAGCTGTGCCAGCGGCACGGTGAACACGAAGAAGATATCGCCGGTGAGATCCCAGCTCGGCGGCAGGTATTCCACCAGGACCCGCACAAACATGAGGTCTTCGAGGACCCCATGGGCAAGTCCGAGGATGACGATACCCACCCAGCTCAGAATGGTTTTAAACGTGCTCATGCCAGGATGCTAACCGCTATAGGTGGATGAAAGGATGAAAGGATGAAAGGATGAAAGGATGAGAGGCGGCCTAAGGGCCGCCCACGATTTCAGTCACAGTTTCCAGCACTTCGGACCAGTCAGCGCGAGAGCGATAGCCTTCCTCGGCCCACTTGGCGAGGATTTCTCCCTCTGGTGAGATGAACACGACGCCGGGGTAGGGCACGCCATAGGCAAATGTGCCGGGCCCGTACTCCTGATTGCGGATGCCCCAGGCTTCAACGTGCGCGCGGTCCACGTCTTTCAGGACAGGGAATCGGATCTCCCATTTCTCATCGAACGCTTGGATGATTTCTGGTGTGTCGTAGGTCATACCGGCGACACCGACGCCGATAGCGTCGAACTGGTCTTTCAAGTCATTCAGTTTCACGAACTGACGAATGCAGAATGGTCACCAATCGACGGAACGATTGAAGACAAAGAGAAGACCATTGGTGCCCTGGAGGCTCTCGAGATTCTGTGAGTTGCCGTCCTGATCAACGGCAGAAAGCATCGGTGCGGTTGTGCCGACCGCCGGTCCCCAGGCGTCTGCATACTCGGATGCGTAGGCGAACTGCGTCGCGCCAGCCAGGGCAGCCAGCAGCAACGAGCGACGCACTGCCCTCAGCCAGCTGAATCGTCCAGATATCATCATGTTCTCCCTGAGTTTTCATTGGAGTAAGTTCTGAGTAAGTGGCGTTTAGTGATGGCCGCGAACTCGCGAAGACGACTGTACCCTGCGGTCT
>JBCDDI010000469.1:0-3394 GCA_039180365.1 Pseudomonadota bacterium | reverse complement strand
GGCTCCGATTCCCGTCTCGCTCATAACTGCCTCCTAGGCCGGTTCGGCCGCGCGGAGCAGTTATGAGCGAGACGGGAATCGGAGCCTCCGTAAAGCGCCGAGAAGACGTGCGCTTCATTACCGGCAACGGCTGCTACACGGACGATATCAATCAACCCGGCCAGGCCTACGCGGTTTTCCTGCGTTCTCCCTACGCCCGGGCGCGCATCACTGAAGTAGATGCCTCCGGCGCCCTGGCCATGGACGGGGTTGTGGGCGTGCTGACCGGTAAAGAGATGCTGGCAGATGGCCTCGGTGATCTGCCCTGTGGCTGGCTGGTGAAACAGAAAGACGGATCAGACATGGTTTCCGCGCCGCATCCGCCCCTGGCGGCGACCGTGGTGAACTATGTGGGGGAGCCCTACGGCATCGTCGTGGCGGACTCCCTGGCGAACGCTCGGGCGGCCGCGGAAGCCGTTATGACAGACTTCGAAGAGCTGGATCCGGTGGTAGATCCGGTAGCGGCGAAGACCGACGCACCGCTCCATGAGGGTCTGGAGAACAACCTCGCCTACGACTGGGAACTCGGTGAGCGGGAGGCGACCGAGGCTGCCCTGGCTACAGCCGCCCACGTCACCCGCGTCGATCTTACGAACAACCGGCTTATCCCGAACGCCATGGAGCCGCGCGCGGCCGTTGGCGTTTACGAGGCAGCAACAGGCGAACACACGCTCTATACAACCAGCCAGAACCCGCACCTGGAACGGCACATCCTCTCAGCCTTTGTGCAGGTGGCACCGGAACACAAGCTACGGGTGGTCGCCCCGGATGTGGGCGGCGGCTTCGGCTCGAAGATCTTCGTTTATGCGGAAGAAACGGCCGTGATCTGGGCCGCCCGCCGCCTGGGGTGCGCGGTCAAATGGACGGCCGATCGCAGCGAAGCCTTTCTGGCAGACGCCCACGGTCGCGATCACGTCACCCATGCGGAGCTTGGCATGGACGCGGACGGACGCTTCCTGGCGCTGAAAGTGCAGACCACGGCGAATCTTGGCGCCTATCTCTCTACCTTTGGCTCCTCGGTACCGACTTATCTGTACGGCACGCTGCTTGCCGGCCAGTACGCAACGCCGAACATCTATGTTGAGGTGGCAGGGGTCTACACCAACACCTGCCCGGTGGATGCCTATCGAGGTGCCGGACGCCCTGAGGCGACCTATGTCGTGGAGCGGATCGTAGAGACCGCAGCCCGGGAACTTGGCCGCGATCCCGCGGAGCTCAGGCAGCTGAATATGATCAAACCCGATCAGTTTCCCTATGAGACCCCTGTGGCATTGGTCTACGACACGGGAGACTACGAGGCGAGCCTGAAGAAAGCCCTGGAACACGTTGACTATGCGGGCTTTGCGGCCCGCCGCGCAGCCTCGGAAGCGGCGGGTAAACGCCGCGGCATTGGCTTCGCCTGCTACATCGAAGCCTGCGGCCTGGCACCCTCGCAGCTTGCCATTCAACTGGGCGCTGGCGTCGGCCTCTATGAGAGCGGCGAGATTCGCGTGAACCCGACCGGGAACGTAACGGTCTTCACCGGGTCGCACAGCCATGGCCAGGGTCATGAGACTACCTTTGCCCAGGTGGTCTCGGACAAGTTCGGCATCCCCTTCGAGGATGTGGAAGTGGTCCACGGCGATACGGGGCGCGTTGAGTTCGGTCTTGGTACTTATGGCTCAAGATCCCTGGCTGTTGGCGGATCTGCCCTCGTGACAGCAGCCGACAAGCTCATTGTGAAAGGCCGGAAGATTGCCGCACACATGCTCGAGGCGGATGTCGACGCCGTCGACTTCGAGGACGGCCAGTTTCTGGTGCGAGACTCGAATCAGTCTCTGGCCTTTGGTGAGGTGGCCTTTGCCGCTTACGTGCCGACCAACTATCCCACGGATCTGGAACCCGGCTTCAGTGAAAAGGCCTTCTACGACCCGGAGAACTTTACCTATCCGGCAGGGACCCACATTGCTGAAGTGGAAATTGATGAGGCGACGGGCGTTGTCGAACTCGTTGATTTTGTTGCTGTGGACGACTTCGGCCATGTCATCAACCCGATGATCGTTGATGGTCAGGTGCACGGCGGGGTGGCTCAGGGCGCCGGGCAGGCGCTCCTCGAACACGGCATCTACGACGAGTACGGACAGCTCGTTACCGGTTCCTACATGGACTACTGCATGCCCCGGGCCGACGACGTGCCGGACTTCACCGTTGATACAACCGTGACGCCCTGCACGCACAACCCGCTTGGGGTGAAAGGCTGCGGGGAAGCCGGCGCCATCGGCTCTCCGGCGGCGATCATGAACGCGGTCACCGATGCCGTGGGGGATAACAGTCTGTCGATGCCGGCCACGCCTGAGAAGGTCTGGCGGGCGCTGCGCGCCTGAGGGAGGAAAGCATGTACCAATTTAACTATCACAAGCCGACGTCTCTCGCCGATGCGGCATCGCTCTTCAAGGGCGCCGAAGACGGTCTTTATCTGTCCGGCGGCCAGACGCTGATTCCAACGCTCAAGCAGCGCCTGGCGGCACCGTCAGACGTCATCGATCTCTCGGCGATTACCGAGTTGCGGGGCATCGAGGTGGCCGATGGGATGGTGAAGGTTGGCGCTTTCACGCGCCATGCGGAAGTGGCAACCAGCAGTGCCGTGCAGAGCACCTTGCCCGTGCTCGCCCACCTCGCTGGACTCATTGGTGATGCCCAGGTGCGTAACCTCGGCACCATGGGAGGGTCTGTGGCCAACAGCGATCCGGCTGCCGATTATCCGGCAGCGGTGATCGGCCTTGGCGCCACCCTCTTCACCGACAGCCGCAGCATCGCCGCAGACGACTATTTTAAGGATCTCTTCGAAACCGCCCTCGAGCCGGGAGAGATTCTCACGCGTATCGAGTTCCCGGTGCCGGATCGGGCGGCCTATCGGAAGTTCCCGAATCCTGCGTCGCGCTACGCTGTAGCCGGCGTGCTTGTGGCTGATTTCGGCGGTCGCATCCGCGTTGGCGTTACCGGCGCCGGACCCTGCGCCTTCCGGGCGACGGCGCTCGAAGAAGCGCTCAGTGCATCGCTCGCGCCAGAGACCGTGCGCGGGGTGGAAGTGCCCGACGCAGGGCTCAACAGCGACCTGCACGCCTCCGCTGAGTATCGCGCCAACCTCGTGCAGGTGATGGCCGAGCGGGCAGTAGCCGACCTGCTCGCCGCGTGAAGCGAAGGGCTGGCAGGCTTCTCAGGGCTGTTTTCCCGCTCAGGGCTGTTTTCCCGCTCAGGGCTGTTCTCCCGCTCAGGGCTGTTCTCCCGCTCAGGGCTGCTCTGCTGCTCAGCCTGCTCCTCGGCAGCGCCTTCGGCGCTGCTGCGGAATCAGCGCTGCGTCTGAATGAGATTCAGG
>JBCDDI010000468.1:0-3417 GCA_039180365.1 Pseudomonadota bacterium | reverse complement strand
GTCAGCGGCAATCCAGGCTCGATCATCGAGAGCGCTGCGATGCACAACGCCCAGATAGAAGCGCGGCGCAAAGCGCGCGGCATCCTGAAAGGGTCTGCGCACGGTCAGCAGGCCCGAGACCTGCAGCGATTCCACATCGGCCTCCGTGGCATAGCTGAGGTCTGAGCCGCCGACCTCACTGTAGGGATCCTGATCGAGGCGCACGTAGTCCAGCACCAGGGACGGCTCAAAGAACCAGCTAGAAGGTTCGCTGCGGAAAGGCTCAAAGCCGAAACGGCCACCGATGACACCGCGCACGGAAACGTTGCTGCTGTCGAAGTCGGCGTTCGCGCGACCATCGCTGCCTTCGAGAAAAAACACCCGACTCTGCGCCGTATCCGTGGCGCCGCCGGCGAGGGCAACCCTGCCCCAGAACCGTTCGCCGGGTACATCCAGGTAAACGCCATAGAGCACGTTGTCCGCATCGAGCTCACTGCCATCATCAGCATCAAGATTGGTTCGGCTGTAGCCAACGCCGCCGCCGAGGCGGACGCGATTACCAAGCAGGACGTCGCCTCCAAACATGAGGCCACTGATCCACCATTCGCCGCCGGGGAGCTCATCACGCTCCTTACGTTCGCCGTAGTGGGCAATACCACGCAGCCAGAGTCCGCTCTCCGTGCGCGGCTCACCAATACCACTCGTCAGACTATCCAGAGCGACGTAGGCGCTATCGAGGGCGGCATCGAGCTGGCTATCCTGCACGGAGGTACTGGCCCGGATGATGCGCACACTGTTTGCGCTCACCGACACAGCCACCTGGGCCCTGCCATCGGTTCGTATGCTGCTGAAGTCACCGCTGATGCCGCCATCAGCCGTCAACACATCGGCAACAGCATCGGAACCAGCGGCAATCACCAGCTCACCGTCGAGCGCCGCCGTGCCACTGATCTGGAAACTGCCGATGCCAACATTGCCATCGCCTACCCTGAGTGACGCCGCGCTGCCCTGCTCGTA
Organism: Pseudomonadota bacterium; assembly: GCA_039180365.1. GTDB lineage: Bacteria > Pseudomonadota > Gammaproteobacteria > Pseudomonadales > Azotimanducaceae > SZUA-309. Next base: position 2,421 of record JBCDDI010000468.1, on the reverse strand, counting down.
GTCGCCGCTTAAGACGAGGCCACGCTCACCCACGGTGACGCCACCAGCGCTGTTGGTGAGATCGCCAATGAGTGTGCCGCGGCCCGTGAGAGAGCCACCAAGGAGCAGAATCTCACCTGGTGCCAGTCCCGCAAGGCGGGTGTCCAGGGAGCCATTGATGGTCAGCACGCCTGATTCGATGGTCGCACCCAACGCGCCCACCGCTCCGGAGAGGGTCCAGGCCTCTCCCTGCATAACGAGCGCCGCAAAGTTCTGAAAGCTGGCGTCTTCTGCCCCGGTGCCGTTCAGCACCAGCGTATCCGCGGGCGTAGCGCCGGTTGAAAGCACATCCCCCAGCAGTTCCGATCCCGTGTCGAGCGTCAGGGTGTTGTTGCCACCCCGCAGTTCGACGGCAAGGGCCGACCCTTCAATGCGGGCGCTGTTCGTGAGCACCGCCCCGCCGTCCGTGACGATTGCCGTTGCCGCGCTTGAGACGATTGTGCCGCTGTTGCTCAGATCGCCGCCGCTGCCGAGGGACAGCCCGGTCCCTGAGGCGGTGATGGTGCCAGAGTTGGTGACCGACGCACCGGGACCGGCGTTCACACCGGTACCTGAGCTCGTAATCGTGCCGCTGTTGTCGACATTGGTTGCCACGCCCGTATCAATGGCAATACCGTCGGCACCGGTCACGTTGATGATCCCGGAGTTTTCCACCGCTCCATCTTCGATCCGCACACCGCCAAGCACGCCGATGATCGTGCCGGAATTCGTCACTGACGCACCGCTGAGTACCAGGTCTACGGCAAACCCCGAGTTGCCTTCGAGAGTGCCGCTGTTTGTCACGCTGACCGAGCCGGTACCGTTAATGCTCGTATCAATTACCGCCTGGAGCGATGAGCGCACGGAGCCGTTGTTGGTCAGCTCGCCGCGGTCGCCGAGATTTACCGCGGCCGTGGCCGAGGTACTGATCTGGGCTTCAGCCGCGACGGTCACGGTGAGATTTGTGTTCGTCGACGTGCTGCCAATCCCGGTGGTGAAGGGATTCGGGTCTTCAGCATCGCAGCTGACGTCCACGCCATCAGCTTCAATGTTGGCAACACTCCCCGCTGAAGCCGTGCAATCAGCAGCCGCAGGCGGAGCCGCAAGCAGGGCCGTAAGTCCCAGGACGACGGCGAAGGAAACAGAACGCAGCTCCGCAGCACGCATCGCAGCCTCTCAACAACCATTGGGAGCCTGGATGGTAGCACCGGAGTATGCCGCTGATCTTTCAGCTATCCTTCGCGCACCCCATCGCTCGGATCCTTAAGCTGGCAGAGCCAAGCGACAGAGCTTCCCTGGCACCAAGCCAGCGCCGCCTGCAGCGGCCTCCGGACTTCACCGGCTCTCGACTGAACCGCTTCAGTCAGGTTTTCAGCCGCCACGGTCTGCCGGTCGCCGTCTTCGGGGCACTGTGTCTGTTGGTGCCGGATCTGCGCGCCCTGCTGGAGCAGGGTCTGGGCAGTTTTCTGGCTGCACCCACGCACTATCTGACGGTGGGCCTGGCGGTCTTCGCAGCGCTACTCGCCTATTCTTTCTATCTGGATCGGCGCCTGAATCCTCACACTGTCGCCTGGATGCTCTACCTGCTGGCGCTCTCCGCCTGGGAAGAGTGGGTGTTCAGGCTGGTGATTCCCTACTACGGAGAGCTTAAGGGCTACGATCTGCGGGCGCTGGTCATCGGCAGCAACCTGCTCTTCGGCGCCCTGCACTTTTTCACCCTGCGCTGGAAATGGCCCTGGTGCTTAGGTGCCTTTCTTGGCGGCATGGCCTTGAGTCGGCAGATGAATCTGCACTTCGACCTGGCGCTGGTGATTGGCATCCACTGGATCGCCACCTACATCAATACGCCGCGACTGCCCGGGGCCGGGCGCAAAGAAGATAAGGTGTGAAGCAGAGGCGGCTCCCGGCGATGCTGCTGCCGGGAACCGGCGGGTTGCGGACTACTCTCCGCCCTGGACCAGAACAGCTTGGCTCATGGTTCGGCTCTCGACGCGACGGAACTCATCGGCATCTTCCGCATACTCCGCAAAGTCATCGGACGCCATGAAGGTTTCTACGCCATTCAGCAAGGTCTCGACATCCTTAGCCATAAAGCTCACCCAGTGGGTTCCGGGTGTCAGGCCCATCGCGATGATCTGCCCGGCAAAGAGATTGCCTGGGAAAGCCTTCGCGGCGTCGGAATCGATGATCTCCTCGAGTGCCGCCATGAAGCGCGCTGGATCGAGGGCCGTGAGACCGAAGATCATCAGCGCAGAGCCGGGGCCGCCAACGTCTTCCTGATTCCAGACGGCATGCGTTTGGGAAAAGACGTTTTCCGTTTCAACGGTAATGACTTCACTCATGGCTTCCATGAACTCGGCGCGGTCGTCCGAACCGTTGGACATCGCCATGTTTGCCGCCATG
>JBCDDI010000467.1:0-3418 GCA_039180365.1 Pseudomonadota bacterium | reverse complement strand
CGCGAAAGTATGGTTGCGACAGCGTCAGTACCGTCACCCAACACAGAGACCTCAAAGCCGTCCCTAAGCAGATAGTCACGGAGCAGCGCGGCCAGTTTCGCTTCGTCTTCGACAATGAGTACAGATTGATTCACAGACCGCACCAGATGCTGGCTTCGACACGTAAGCCGCCCAAGCTGGATGGCAGGGCACGTATCTGACCGCCATGCGCCTCGACGATGTTGCGACAGATCGCAAGACCGAGCCCGGCACCGGCGATGCGACGACTGCGCGAACTGTCGACACGATGCAGAGGTTCAAACAACGCACCGCACTCTGCTGGGGCAACGCCAGGAGCGCTGTCCTCAATCACAAGCCGGCAACCCTCACCTTCGGCGCGCAGGATCAGGTTCACAGCTCCCGGGGCATCTGTATAAGCGAGCGAGTTTTCAATCAGATTTGTGAGCAGCTGCTCAATGCGGCGCCGATCAAAACGTACCCGCAGCTGCTCTGGCACGTCCAGTGCCAGCACCAAACCCGCCGCTTCGATGCGCGGGCGCGCGGTCTCTGCGAAAGCGAGAACGGTATCCGCCAGATCCGCCTCCTCAAGCTCGTAGCGCAGTCCGCCAATGTCGGCGAGAGACAGTTCATAAAGATCATCAATGAGCTTCTCAAGACGGTCTACTTCCTCAGCAAGGGAAGCGAGTTCTATGGAACTCGCGGCGCGAACACCATCCCGAATCGCCTCCAGTTCGCCGCTCAAGATCGCGACCGGGGTACGCAACTCATGAGAGATGTCTGCTATCCAACGATTACGCGCCCGCTGGTTCTCCTGCAGTGTTTCGCCGAGACGATTAAGGTCACGCATGAGCTGACCAATCTCGTCGTCTCGTTCCTCACTCAGCCGGTACTCATAATCACCATTCACAAGCGCCTGAACGCCTAGCAGCGTCCTTCGCAGCGGTGCAACAAGAGCGCCGGCCAGTAGCAGAGAGACAGCGACAGCAGCCAAGAGCGCGCCAGCACCAATGACCAGACTGGCCTGGTACTGCTGGGTTGAGAAGGCTGTTTCTGGCGCAGCAGCCAACTGCCGACGCGGCACGCTGACTAACGTTGCCACGTGCTCATTCTCAATCCTGACGGGGATCTCCATCCGCGCTTCGGGAGGCGCCTCGAGCCTCCGCCCGGCGATCAGTCTGCCGCCTCGATCGAGCAACGCCGTCGGCGGCCCTGGTCGCATCTCCGGAGCCCCCGGAGGTGCCAGCGGCGCCTCATGATCACGCAGCCTCGGGGGCGGTGGCGGGCTTCCGCCTGTTCCACGCCCCATTGGTGGAGGAGGCAGCCGGTGCGGTGCCGCAAACAGAGACGCTAGCGTCGATGGCGACCAACCACCCGAGCGTTGATCAAAACTTTCCTGCAAACGGTCGCGGATGCGCTCGAGGCGAACCTGCTCCAACGCATTTACATAGTCCAGAAAGCCTCGCTCAAAGCTCCAACGCGCAAGTGCCAGCGTTGCCGCGAGCATGACCAGCATCAAGCCGACGAAGGCGAGGCATAGCTTCTGAGTCACCGACAGTCTCATGCGACGCACTATACGCACGAATGTGCAGAGATCGTGGAGGAAGCTGACGACCTTTTCCGCATTTCCTGCATGAGTCATGCACCAGGGCCACCTACCTTGCGAACCCGTAAGTCCTCGAAAACGAATTGGGAGAGCGCCCGCGATGCAATACTTGAGACTTCTGGCCCTGGCCACGGCGAGTTTGCTCGCCGCCTGCAGCAGCGGCAGCGGCTCCAGCCCGGCAGCCGGTTCGTCCATTGTTTCAACCAATGCGACGAACACCACAGGCAGCGCGGGGACAGGCCAGACGGAGATTGACGCAGGTTACAAACGCGTCGTGTTACCCGGCGCAACCGTTACTTTGCAGGGTGCTACGTCGATCGCAGGTGACATGCTCTGGCAACAAACCGCAGGGACCAGCGTGGACCTGCGCAATGCGACGTCCGAAGCGGCAAGTTTTTCCGCCCCTGCAGTCACGACTACAGAAACACTCTGGTTCTCCTTCAGCGTGACCGATGACAGCACCAGCGTCAGCGACCAGGTTGCCGTCGAAATACACGTCGCAGCAGCCGCTACGAACGCAACGGTCTCAGCCGATTTCAGCGATCGTGAAGGCTGGCAGTGCATCCAGGATCCGGTAGCAACCCCTGACGTCACGATCGAGACTGTTGGAGGCTACCGTCACTTCGACAGCAACGGCATTCCAGCACACAGCACCGGCAGCTTTCCAAACTCCGGCAATCCGAACAGCATCAGCGCCGTGTATTCGAGTCGGTACGTAACCCTTGAGCCAGAACACACAGGCTTTGCGACCAGCATGGCCGAGTTCGGCGTCACACTGGACGGCGTAAAGCTCGAGCGGGACACCGCTGAAAGCTACAGGAACGAAGGGCTGTGGCGCTATGAAGCGATTACTGCCGGGCTCGCAGCAGGCGCATCAGGCAGCGCCGCTTTCACCTGGCTCGGCACCGATTGCAACAACGCCCACGTGCAACCAACCGGGACCTATCATTACCACGGGCTCCCGGAAGGGCTGATAGACAGGCTCGGAGAAAGTGACGTCGGCGCCGACACCATGATCTTAGGCGGGTATGCGGCCGATGGCTTTCCCTTCTACCTCCGCTATGGGTACGCCAACCCGGAGGACCCTGCCTCCGACCTGGTCCCAGTGGCTGGCAGTTGGGAGCTTCGTAGCGGCACTCGCGGCAGCGAACCTGGTGGCGCCTACGATGGTACGTTCAGAGAGGACTGGGAGTATGTCGTCGGCAGCGGAGATCTGGACGAGTGTAACGGCCGTTTCGGAGTAACGCCCGAGTACCCGAACGGGACCTATCACTATTATCTGACGGACGACTACCCTTACATCCCCAGGTGCGTCTTCGGCACCCCTGACGCAAGCTTCCGACGGGGCCGTTGAGATGGCTCTGAATCCCGCAACGCAAAGGTTTTTGCTTGTGTGGTTGCCGGCTTTTGCCTTCCTGATCCTGTGCGACTCTTTGGCGGCACACGCTGGTCACGACTACCGACTGAAAACCCTGATACTGAACGATGAAGTGCACTTGGAAGTGACCCTCATGGCCAAGGAGCTCAATCAGTTCGGCGCCGATGGGAAGGGGTTCACTGCCAACGAATTCGAGGCCGCCAGACCAAGCCTGGAAGTCTGGCTTGATCAGTCAATGATGCTGTACGGACAAACAGGCAGCCTGCTTGCACCGTATTTCCAGGATCTTGTGCTGATTCATAGCGCTTCAGGTACCAGCAACCTGAAGGTTCGGCGTCGTTATAAGACCAACGATGCGAACGTACTGCTTGTGACATTCACCTCAGCACGAAGTTGGCTCATGATCACGCCGGACGAATCAAGAACAGGTCGACTGG
>JBCDDI010000466.1:0-3428 GCA_039180365.1 Pseudomonadota bacterium | reverse complement strand
TTGCCCTCAGTGGCTTGGCGATCGGCGCGCTTTATTGGTCTGGGATCAAGTCGGGTCTCGCCATGGATGCGGCGCTCATCGTTCATGAGATTGCGGTCAACGGCAGCTATTTTCTGATTCTCAGCCACATCGCCGCCGCTCTCTACCACCGCCGCGAAGGCGACGGCATCTGGGATGCCATGGTCCCCTTCTGGAAAGAACGCAGCGGCGAACAACCGGCCGGCAGCCCTCAGTAACGCTCAGGCAGTTGCCTGGCAGCGGCTGACCAGTGCCGCCAGCGGCCCCTGTCGAGCCCCGTCGATGAACGCCTGCTGATGGGGCACGAGCGCCTGGTTAGGCACCTGTCCGGTCGCCCCGTAGGGATCCCGCAGGCCGGTTTTTATACCGCTCAGCTCTTCGATCACCGCCAGCCCACAAAGCGGCACGTAGAACTCCGAGTAGCCGCCCTCATGGTTGAACATCAGCCTGCCGTCGCAGAGGGTGTCTGCCACGCTCATCATCCGCTGCGTGAACTGACGGAAGTGATCGGCCAGCAGCAGCATGTGGCTCATGGGATCGAAGTAGCCGGCGTCGTAACCACAGGCCACCACAATCAGATTCGGCTGGTAGGCCTCCAGCGCCGGAATCACAACCTGATCGATGGCCGCGAGGTAGGCCTCGCCACCGCTCCCGGCAGGTAACGGCACATTAAGGTTAAAGCCCTCACCGGCGCCTTCCCCCATCTCTTCATGGAAGCCCTGATCAGACGGATACAGCATGTCCTGGTGCAGGGAGATCGTCAGCACGTCGCTACGATCGTAAAAGGCCTGCTGAGTGCCATTGCCGTGGTGTACGTCCCAATCCACCACCGCGACGCGATCGGTCAACTGCGCATCGATGGCACTCATGATGCCAAGGCCGATGTTGTTGAAGATGCAGAAGCCCCGCCCGAGATCCCGTTCCGCGTGGTGGCCGGGTGGCCGCATCAGGGCGTAGGCATTGCTGACCTCGCCTTTCGCCACCGCGGCAATGGCGGCGCTGGTACCGCCAACGCCTAAGCGCGCAAGCTCCGCCGAACCGGCACCCATGGGCGTAAATTCTCCCGCGTCTCCACCGCCTTGATCGCTCAGCTGCTGCACCCGGTCAACGTAAGCTCGCGTATGGAATCGCAGCAGATCTTCTTCCGAGGCTTCCGCGCAGGCAATGGACTGAAGCTCGGGGGTTAACTCATAGGCATCCAGAAGATTCTTCAGCTTGCGTTTGGTTTCCGCGTTTTCGACATGAACGCCGGGTTGCAGATCGCCTTTCACTGTATAGGAGCCCGAAGCCGGGCCCGTGAAGTGCCACATACAACGTTCCTGCCAGACGAACCCTGTGTTGCTCATTGACTGCTCCCTCACTCGCCGTGACAGGACGACGGCAGGTCGAGGGTCGGGTTGCGATCAAAAAAGCCCACGGGAATCAGCTGAAAGCCGCAGTACTCCACGGGCATGACCGGCCAGTCTTCCGGACGCGGTACGTGGGTCACCGCCACCGTATGCCACATGACAAGGTCGCAGTCGCTGAGGTCCCGGTTACCGGCGGTTAACTCCGGGAGCCCACCCTGGCCTTCATGCATCACCGTGTAGGGTCCTGCGGCATACAGCTCACCATCGACATAGGGAGTGGCCCAGAGGTGATGTTTGCCAAAGCCAGCTCGCTTCGTGACCTGAGAATCGGGGTGGGCGAAGAGCGTCGGCGCAGCCTGCGGCAGCAGCTTGTAGGCGACCGGCTGTCCAAGACCATTTTTTGAGGTCGGATTGGTGACCTTCCAGTAGCGGGATACCTCCGGAGCGATGTTGCGCTTCGCACTCGCTTCGTCCGTGAGCTGTCGAGAGACAGCGCGGAACTGGGTGCCTTCCGGATTCTCAGCATCGATCGGCATCACTTCGATTTCATTCTCATAGAGGGCGTTGTTGCCGCCGTCGAGCTCCCAGTCGAGGCGGAAGCAGAACACATGCTGGTGCACGGGGGAGGACAGCTCCGTAGAAATCAACGGCGACTGGGCCGCGTTCACCTGCCCGTCTGTTATCGCACTCACCCCAACGATGCCGGTGAGCTTGATTTCCATCTGAATCGTGCCGTCGAGGTACAGATACCAGTAAAAGCCGTAGTCGTAGTTGCCGATGGTGAAGATCGAAGAGATCACGAGTCGGCGGGAACGCCGAACTTCGCTGACCTTGGATTCGCTGTCGTAGTGCTTCCACTGAATGCCGTAGTCTTCTTCGTGCATGCAGATGGCGTTCTCGATCTTCTTAACCGTGCCTTCGTGGGTGACCTGATCAATGTCGAAGTAGTGAATCTCACCCAGGCAATCGCAGCCGAGCTTCAGCGAGTTAATGAGCTGGCCCATGTTGTACTCGCTGGCATCGAGCACGTGCTTCCAGCTGTGCATGGGATCATTGTCCCCGTAGGGCACCACCATCTCCGACAGCGCGGCGCGATAGAGAATAGGCCGATCGCGCAGGGACAGCTGATGCAGCACAAGGCCGTTAACGGGGTGGATGCCCACGCGAAACTCGTAGCCCTGCCACTGCACTCGATAGCCATCAACGGTGAAGCTCGGGCCATCGGGCTGAGTGATGGCGAGGTCCTTCAGATCCTCGCGCAGGCCCGGCTGACTCGCCGCATCGAAGCGGCCGTGGGCCTCAGGCATAGGAACAACGCCATTGTCTTCAATGGCCACCACTTCACCGGCGGTGATGTCCACGTGGGCAATGAGCCCATGAATGGGGCGCGCATAGCCGTTATCGGTTTCGTGCTCCTTGAGAAAGGCAATACAGCGCACGGCCCGGTGGCCCTCGGGGATGGCCGCATGGGCAAAACCGCCCGCCGGCCATGGGTCAATCTGAATCAGCTCGAGCTCTTCCTCCGTGGCGACGGGGATGCCCCTCTCCGCAACCGCCTGCAGCCAGGCATCGTTCTGCTTCGTCAACACAACGGCCATGCCGAGATCCGCATAGCCGTAAGGCGCCTGAGCGCTGCCGGGCAGCCGCGAGATGGACGTCTCACCGTTCTCAAGATTCACATCAGCAACGAAACCGCCATCGCCCTGGCCATCCACGCCGAGGAGCCGAACGATGCGCGGTATGGCATCTCCGGCCTTAACCGCGGCTTTCGGGGGCTCCACAAGGCCCGCTGAGGAAAAGAAGGCCTGCTCGTCTTTATGCTGGCTTCGGAAGCTGCTGATAGCACTGGTAATTTCAGCCGCGGACAGCGGATCAAGGGGATGGGTCATGGAGTTACTGCACCTCTAGCTGGTTCCCGATTCGTCTCTGGGCTGATCTTATGTCGCCCCGGCGCTGCCTGATAGTCCTCCCCGGCGACGGTGAGTTGCCCGGGCTCAACCGAAATGTGTCACCATCCACCGAGACCGAAGGGAGACCGCAATATGGTCAGGCTGAGCGACC
>JBCDDI010000465.1:0-3435 GCA_039180365.1 Pseudomonadota bacterium | reverse complement strand
CTGGTGTCCGCCGGCCGAGGTCGCTACGGTCTTGGCTCCCGAGGCGGTACTCTGCACACACTGGTTCGAAGCTGGGCGAAGGCAGAAGCCTCTCTGAAACCCTGGCAGGGAGGCTGGTTGACGGTGCTCGTCGGGCACCTTGCCCGGAGTAACAAAACCCGGCGCCGCGGCAACGAACGTGCCCTCGGCCTCTTCGGCTTTGCGGAAGTGAGAACGGGCCTCTGGGTTCGTCCTGCGAACCTGCGCCGCACGCTCAGTGCCTTGCGCGAAGATCTCGTGGAGCTCGGTCTCGATCCGGACGCCATCTGCCTGGACGCGGACCAGCTGGCGCCTGAGACCGCGGTCGATGCGCAGACGCTCTGGGACACCCCTGCCCTGGCAACGCGCTATCGGCAGAACGTCGAACGCCTGGCCGAGAGTACGGAACGCCTCACGACGCTGGACGAAGATGCCTCGGCTCGGGAAACCCTGCTCGTGGGGCGCCAGGTGACGAGAGACATCCTGCTCGATCCCCTGCTGCCGGAACCGCTGGTGGATGTGGTGGCCCGTCGCGCCATGATCGATGCCATGCGCAGCTACGACCAGCTTGGCAAAGCCTACTGGCGGCGCTTCTTCAAACGGGAAGAGTCTGCTTAGAAACCGGCGGCGTGACCTTCTTTGCGGTGATCGGACCCGGCGACATAGCCGTCCTCCGTCTTCAGGATGAGCTGAGCACCGCCGAACACGTGTTCTTCAGCGACGTACCGCACCTCGTGCCCACGCTCAGCGAGACCTTTGGCCACATCCTCCGGAAAGCCGGCTTCGAGACCAACGCTGTAGTCGGGAAACACATGCCAGCGCGGCGCATCACTTGCGGCCTGGGGATTCTCACCGTGATCAAAGAGGCGCTGCACCATCTGGAAATGTCCCTGATGCTGCATGTGCCCGCCCATAACCCCGAAGGCCAGCCGCGGCGCACCGGCGTCTGTCACAAAGCCCGGGATAATTGTGTGGAACGGCCGTTTTCCGGGCGCCAGACAGTTCGGGTGCCCTGGGTCCAGGGAGAACCCGCAGCCCCGGTTCTGCATGGCGATACCGGTGCCCGGGACAACCACACCGGAACCGAAGCCCATGTAGTTTGATTGAATGAAAGACACCATGAGCCCTGAGGCGTCCGCCGCGCAGAGGTAAACGGTGTCATGACTGATGGGCAGGGAGACCGGCGGCAGCGCCATGGCCCGTTCGCCAATCGCGGCAGCGGCCCGGCTGATGCTGCCAGCTTCGAGGAGGGCTTCCGGGGCGAGGCGCATGGCGTCGGCGTCCGCGAAGTGTTCAAAAGACGCGCCGATCGCAAGCTTCATGGCCTCAATCTGCCGGTGCACGCCTTCGACGCTGTTAAAAGCCGCCGGTCCGCCTTCCGCCAGGATCGCCAGCGCAAGCTGCGCGGCCAGGCCCTGTCCATTCGGGGGAATTTCGTGCAGCGCCAAGTCGCCGTAGGACTGGCCGATGGGTGTCACCCAGTCCGGGCGGTGGCTGGCCAGATCTTCCAGACGCAAAGCACCGCCTTCTGCTTCCGCGCAGGCCGCCATCGCCTCCGCAAGGGCGCCGCTGTAGAAAGCCTCACCGCGGCTTTCGGCAATCTGCTCAAGGCTGCCCACCATGTCCGGCCGCTTGAAGCGGCGACCTGCCTCCGGCGCAGGAGTGAAGTGATCAACAAAGCCCGGCATGTCGGCGAAGGACTTTGCCGCTAAGCGCCAGTAGAAGGCGGTCTTAGGTCCCACCTGAAATCCATCCGCCGCATAGCGGATTGCCTCCGTAAAGAGCTCCGCGAAAGGCAGCTGGCCGTAGCGTGTTGACAAGGCTACCCACGCACTGACAGCACCAGGGACCGTGACGGCATCCCAACCCCGCGCGGGTACCTCATCCATGCCCTCATAGCGGTCGGGCGTCATCAGCGCGGGAGCGCGGCCGCTGGCGTTGAGACCCACCAGCTCACTGCCGTCCCAGAGGATGGCAAAGGCATCGCTGCCGAGTCCGTTGTTATTGGGTTCCACAACAGTCAGGGTGATGGCCGCCGCAAGGGCCGCATCGACGGCATTACCACCGCGCCGCAGCGCATCGAGTCCGGCCTGCGTGGCAAGGGGCTGCGAGGTCGCCACCACGTTTTCGGCACAGACCGGGGAACGGGCGGCCGCGTAGGGTTGTTTCCAGTTCATGCTGTCTCTCCTGCGCCGCCGAGCTCTGCGGTGATGAGGGCTTCAAGTCGCGGCAGGTGCTGGCGCCCCAGGAACACCTGACCCGCGAAGATGAAAGAAGGCGGGCCGAACCCTCCGGCCGCCACGGCTTCCTCGCGCTGGGCCGCAAACTCTTCAAGCCCCTGCCCTGCACAATAAACATCGAACCCCTCCGCATCGGCGCCCGCCAGTGCCAGGGCACGCTCCACATCAGCGGCTTTGTCCACGTCGAGATTTCCGTCCCAGTAGCCCTGGAACATCTCCGTTAAAAAGTTGCGCGCCACCGCCGGCCCCTCACCCATGGCCCAGTTGAAGCCAAGGGCGGCGATTTCACCGTTGCCCTGGCGATAGAGACCGCCGTCTTCGAAGTGTTGCGCCGGAAGTCCCTGCGCCGCTGCGTAGCGGATGAGATCGCGCTCGGCATAGCTTGCCCGATGCCAGCGATGCAGCGTGCCGCGATCGGCACCGGGCTCTGGAGCGGTCGGCGCCCGCAGGGTTTTGCCGAGGAAGGGAATCCAGTGGCTGACCACTCCGGTCCGTTCGATGAGCGCCCGGGTGGGGTTAAGCGCCAGATAGGAATGCGGGTCTCTGAAATCGAAGAGTACGAGGAGTTCCTCGGCAGAAGTTGTCACAGCCAGTTCCCCGCCGAGCCAGGACCAGGATTCGCCACGTCCGGTGCCGGTCCCGCTCGACCGGTGAGCATCCAGCGCACGGTCGGCAGATGCTCCCGACCGAAGAAGTACTCCCCCTGCAGGACATAGCCCGGCACACCGTAAATGCCGGCATCGAAGACGGCCTCCTGCATGGCGCCGTGAAAGCTGCGGCCAGGGCCAGCGGCATAGGCCTCGAAACCGTCCACCTCAGCGCCGGCCGTGGTCAGCGCTGCCTGCACGGTGTTGAGGTCCTCTGCATCAAAGTCGCGCACCCAGAAACGCGGGTAAACGTGATCAAGGTAACTTTTCAGGACCCCCTGTCTTTGGGCCTTGGCCCACCAGAAACCCATATGGGCGAGGCTCGTGTCCCAGATTTTTTCCGTGCCGCGCAGCGCGTAACCCTGCAGCTCGGCGTAACGCCGCGCATCCCGATAGGCGTACTTCACCGCCGCCCACTGCTCCGGCGTGCGCTCCGAAGAGGCCACCTTGCCCGACTTGTCGAGCTTTGCTGAGCCCAGGTAGCTGGGAATATCGAGGGTCAGCGGCCGCCAGTCGATGTCGATGCCGAG
>JBCDDI010000464.1:0-3443 GCA_039180365.1 Pseudomonadota bacterium | reverse complement strand
GTATTCCCCTTCACCATGGGTGCGAACATCGGAACCTGCATTACCGCGTTGCTTGCTGCAACCGCTATCTCCGGAGACGGCCAGTATTTCGCTCTGCAGGTTGCCCTCGTGCACCTGCTTTATAACGTGATCGGCGTGGTGGTCTTTCTGACGGTGCCGATCATCAAAGGCCTACCGATCCGCTGCGCGCTCGCCCTTGGTGACCGTGTAGAACAGAACCGTCTCTGGGCCTTCGGCTACGTGTTCTCCGTATTCTTCCTGCTGCCGGGTGCGGTGTTCGCTGGTGAGTACCTCTTCGGCACACCAGAAGAAGAGATCCGACGCGCAACGGCAGCCGAAGCGGCGAAAGACGCGGAAGCAGGCTCGCTCGACGAAGGCCTGATCATCGATTGACGTTACGCAGGAACCTCGCAGTTGACCACGGGCGCGGCCCCGAGGGTGCAGACCGTTGTAAACGGACTTTGCTCACTGGTTCCTGCTCAACCGTCAGCTCAGATGAAAGGTCCCGTTAAACAGCCCAAGCTGCGGCGGTGAGCCGGGAATAAGCAGGAGCTCTGTGATGCTGCAGTTCGCAAGCCGATAGTCGGCCCAGCGCGTCGGATCCTCATCGAGCAGTTCCCCAAGGGCAATGCCGAACGCCACGCCGTGACCAACGGCGAGCACCCGCTCATCGGGATCGTGTTGATCGTGAAGGCGCCGCAAGGCTGGGACAATGCGGTCGGCCACATCGCGCAGGGACTCGCCGCCGCCCGGCGGCGCAAAGTGCGGGTCCGCCGTTGTCCGTTCGACCAGCGCATGCTCCTTGGCAAGCCGCGAGAACGACAGCCCCTCCCAGTCGCCAATGGCCTGCTCACGCAGCTCGTCGACAACCGTGAGGGCTGCATCTGTCGCTTCTGCTGCGGCCTCGGCAAGCCTCAGGCAGCGACCGGCGGGGCTCGTATAAATAGCCGCAGGGGGCGTCACCCGCGCTACCCGGCTTACGGTTCTCTTAAGCTGCCGTCGACCGCGAAAGGTCAAAGGACCATCGCTCGAGCCGTGCCAGAGGCCGCGCCGATTCGCCCGCGTCTCCGCGTGCCTGAGGAGCAGGAGCACTAAGAAACACCAAAAAGAACAGGACTACCGGAGGCCAACGTCTGCCCGATGGCCACTTCAACTCGCATCCGATTTCAAACTCACATCCTGGAACTGGAGCTGATTGAGCGTGTAGTAAACGCCACGGGCCGCCATGAGCTCGCTGTGGGAACCCAGCTCCTTTACGCGGCCGTTCTTCAGAACGAGGATGCGGTCGGCTTCCTGAATGGTCTGCAACCGGTGGGCAATAAGGATCGAGGTCCGATCGGCCATGATAGCTCTGAGCGCATCCTGAATGAGCTGCTCCGTTTCCGTATCAATGCTCGCCGTCGCCTCATCGAGGATCAGGATCTCGGGATCCGCCGCAAGCACCCGCGCGAAGGCAAGCAGCTGGCGCTGGCCCTGGGAGAGATTCTGGCCGCGTTCCACGAGTGGTTCGTCATAGCCGCCAGGCAAGGCCTCGATGAACGCATCCGCATGGACCATGCGCGCCGCTTCAATGGCCGCCTCCCGGCTGATGGCCGGATTACCCAGATGAATGTTGTCCAGCACTGAGCCGGAAAAAATGTGGAAGTCCTGAAGCACCACGCCAACCCGGGCGCGAACGTCGGACGCGCGCATCTGGTTCAGATCGATGCCATCGAGAAAGATGCTGCCATCGGCGAAGTTGTAGAAGCGTCCGAGCAGACGGATGAGCGTGCTCTTGCCGGAGCCGGTGGGGCCGACCACGGCGAGCTTCTCGCCGGGGGCCACGGTCAGCGACACGTCGTGGAGCACGGGCTCCCGGGCATCGTAGCCAAAGGTCAGATGGCGGAATTCGATTTCACCGCTCAGACGCTCCGGTAAGGTTGCCGGGACGGCAGGTTCCCGAACCTGTTCATGCCAGTCCAGCGCCTGAAAGATCCGTTCGGCACTCGCCATGGCCCGGAACAGGATGTTGTATTGCTGCCCCAGGACGCGAATCGGCCGGATGAACATGTCCACGAACTGGGAGAAGAGAATCACCGAGCCCAGAGAGATGGTCTCCTGCAGTGCGCTGCCGCCACCCACCCAGATGATCACCGCCAGCGCCATGTTCACCATGTTGTCCATGAAGGAGCCATAGCTCGACTCCAGGGTAATGGCGTGCACCTCGTGGCTGCGGTTTTCGGCGTTGATCTCCCGATAGCGGGCGAGATTGCGCGCCTCGCGATTCGACAGCTGCACCACCTGCATGCCCGAGAGATTTTCCTGCAGGTTCTGATTGAGCTGCGAGACCGTGTTTCGGATCACCCGATAAACGCGGCGGGTCGCCTGGCGGAAGAAGTAGGTGATGACCCCGAAGATGGGCACGGCGATGAGCAGGTAGCCGGTGAGCTCCACGTCGATTGCCAGCATGATCGCGAGCCCTAGAAAGAAGGGTACGAACTCGCCGATGAGCATGCCGAGGCCCATGAGCAGATCGAAGAGCGCCTGCACGTCATTGGTGATGCGGGTCATGATGCGACCCACGGCGACGCGGTCGTAGAAGGACGACGGCTGCCGTTCCATATGCGCAAACAAATCGTGGCGCATGTCGCGCAGGGAGGCGAGCACCGTTCGGGCGAAGCTCACCCGATGCAGGTGATAGAGCGTATGACAGGCGACCGTGAACACCCCGAAGATCACGCAGGCGCTGGCGAGCGGCGAGAGGCCCGTGAGCCCAACAAGCCAGTTGTTCAAGGCGTTCATCCCGAAGTCCGGCAGCAGCGCGTTCGGCTCGCCCATGAGCACGCCGTCGATGACAACCCGGGTGGTCACCACGGGCATGAGGATCGCCAGCGTTGAGGCCATGAGTACCAGCAGAATGCTGCCCGCCGCGAGGCGCCGGTGCGGTCGCGCCCAGCTCAGGATGCGACGCAGATACTGCATGTTCATGGCCTGACCTTCGATGTCCGCTTCGAAGATCGAGTGATCGAGGGGCGCGTCCGCTGCTTCCGGCTGCTGCGTGCTCATGAGGGCACCGCCTGCATTTCCCCAGCACCCGCATCAGGCGCATCGGAGCCGCTCAGCTTGTTGCGCTGGGCGGCTTCCAGGTCGGCATAGAAGCCGCCACGATCGAGTAGCTCCTCGTGGCTTCCCATCTCAACCAGACGCCCTTCTTCCAGGACCAGAATCCGATCCGCATGCCGAGCTGTGGAAACCCGATGCGAGACGAGGAGCGTGGTGTGATCACTGCGCACCCGCTTTAAGCCCGAAAGGATCCGCTCTTCCGTTTCCGTATCCACTGCTGAGAAACAGTCATCGAGGATCAGAAGCGGCGTGCGACGGATGAGCCCGCGGGCGAGGGCCGTGCGCTGCTTCTGCCCGCCGGAGAGCGTTACGCCCCGTTCACCGAGAATGGTCGCAAGGCC
>JBCDDI010000463.1:0-3446 GCA_039180365.1 Pseudomonadota bacterium | reverse complement strand
TTGGGGCCCCGATTCGAAGGGCGCGTAAGCTACCAGAACGTTCCGCCGTTGACTACAGGATGATCACGCGCATTTTCCTGACAGTTTCCCCCTGAAAACCGCCAGATCCACGGCACCTTGTGGGGGCCTCGGCGGTGCCGCACACTGCGCCGGCGCGGGGCCAGCTTGCCGCGCGGGAAGTGGTAGCAGGGGCAGGAGTGAGGGCGTCGGCGGGGGGCGCTGCGGAGATGGTAACCAGCAACATAGATGAGCCAACGTCTTCGAGTCATCGGCCTGTGCGTACGGCCGAGCGCCTGGATCGTATTGCGCCGTTTCGCGTCATGCAGCTCATGGAGCGGGCCAAAGAACTGGAGGCCCAGGGCCACCGCGTTGTTCATTTTGAGGTTGGGGAACCCGACTTTCCCACGGCACCCCCCATTGTCGCGGCGGGTCAGGCAGCTCTTGAAGCCGGACATACCAAATACACGCAGGCGCTGGGTACCCCGGAACTCCGGGCTCGAATTGCCGCTCACTATCAGGATATTGCTGGCCTTGCGGTCGATCCCGGGCGCGTCGTTGTGACCACCGGTGCCAGCGGGGCGCTTTTACTGCTCGCTGGTCTGCTCCTCAATCCGGAAGATGAGCTGCTGCTGCCCGATCCGGGCTATCCCTGCAATGAGGTCTTTCTCGGCTTGGTGAACGCCAAACCACGACGACTGCCAGTTGCTGCTGCATCGGGCTTCCAGGTAACTGCTGAGGCTCTCGCTGCAGCCTGGACCCCGCAAACTCGAGGCCTGCTGCTTGGCTCCCCTTCCAATCCAACCGGAGTCATGACCACCCGACAGGATCTTGAGTCTCTGACAAAGGCGGTCCACGAGCGGGATGGCGTGTTACTCCTGGACGAGATTTATCAGGGGCTCATTTACGGTGACGGTGGCGCCCAGCCCGAGTACCGAACAGGGCTTGCGATCAGCGACGAACTCTTCGTCCTGAACAGTTTCTCGAAATACTTTGGTATGACCGGCTGGCGCCTTGGCTGGATGGTGATTCCCGAGCGCTGTATCGATGCGGTGAGTCGTCTTGCGCAGAACCTGTTTATCTCGCCGTCGAGTATCGCGCAGCAGGCGGCCCTTGCGGCTTTTGAGGCCCCGGCGATGGCAATCCATGAAGCGCGCCGGGCGCAGTTTGCCGCCCGTCGGGATCGATTGGCAGCGGGGCTGAGACGACTGGGTCTCGGCATTCCCGTGGATCCGGTCGGCGCTTTTTACCTCTATGTGGACGTGTCCAGCACCGGTATGGACTCAGAGCAGTTCTGCTGGCGACTGATTAATGAGTATCAGGTCGCGGTTACCCCCGGTATCGACTTCGGCGAGCATCTCGCCGACCGCTACGTACGATTTGCCTATACAACCGGTGAAGAGGCTATTGATCTTGGCCTCGAGCGTATCGGCCATGCCCTCAAGGCCTGGCGCTGAAAGCCCTTTAGCCCTGAGCGGTGAACTCAGCCCTGAGCGGTGAACTCAGCCCTGAGCGGTGAACTCAGCCCTGAGCGGTGAACTCAGCCAGGGTGTTCTGATAGTCGGCAGCGTTGCGCAGTCTGGCACCGTAGGCCTGCACGAGCGTTGCCGCCGCGAAGTTCCCGAGACCGGCCGCGGCCTCCGGGCTCATACCCTGGGTCCATCCGTAAAGGCAGCCCCCGGCATACATGTCGCCGGCACCGGTTGTGTCAACGGCGGCGACCGGGAAGCCATCCACCATCGTTTCTCCATCCGCGGTGACTGCGAGGCTACCCTTTGCACCAAGGGTGATGTTGAGGTTCTTACCGATGTCCTTCAGTTCCGCAACCGCGAGGTCGAGGCGATCGGTTTTTGCCCAGCTTAAGGCTTCTTCTTCGTTGCAGAACAGATGATCGACGCCGTTGCCGAGGATGGCCTCCAAGGGCCCGCGGCAGAACTCCACCATGCTCGGATCAGACAGGGAGATGGCCGTTTTCACCCCTGCCGCCTCTGCCATTTCCCGCGCGGTGATCGCGGCTTCGCAGCTTCCTTCCGCAGCGCTCATGTAGCCCTCTGCGTAAAAATAGCGGGATCGACTGAGCGCCGCTTCGTCGAGATCGGCGGGCGTAAGCTCAGCGGATATGCCGAGGAAGGTATTCATGGACCGCTCGGCGTCGGGTGTGATGAGCACGAGGCAGCGGCCTGATTTACCGCCCTCACCAGCGGCATTGCCGTTAGTGACGATACCGGCGGTGCCGAGATCACCAAGGAAGTGTTCGCCAGTTGCATCCCTGGCAACTTTGCAGGAATAGAAGGTGCTCGCACCGAAGCTCTGCACGGCAATCAGCGTGTTCGCTGCGGAACCGCCGCTCATGAGCGTTGGCGCATGACCATCCAGGCCCTCGATTAGCTGGTCCATGGCCTCCTCTTCGACAAGGGTCATGTGCCCCTTGGGGATGCCGTGGCTTGAGAGGAAGCTGTCCTCGATGGTGTATTCCATGTCGACCAGGGCATTGCCCAGGCCATAAACGTCGTATTGGCTCATGATGATCCGTTAGTGATTGAGTGCTTTAAAACAGGCTTCAGCGGCGTCGAGAGTCTCGTCGAGGATCGCCTTGTCATGACGCAGGGACAGGAAACCGGCTTCGAAGGCGGAAGGGGCAAGGTAGACGCCGTGCTCCAGCATGGCGTGGAAGAAGCGGTTGAAGCGATCAACGTCGGCGTTGGCGACGTGGTCGAACTCGCTCACTTCGCCGGAAGTGAAGAACAGGCCGAACATGCCGCAGACTTCGTTAACCGTTACCGGGATACCTGCGGCCGCCGCCCGCTCGCGCAGACCGGCCGCAAAATAGGCGGTGTTTTCCGCGAGGGTGTCATAGAGGCTCTGGTCGAGGGAGCGAAGCATGGTGAGCCCGGCCACGGTAGCGAGGGGATTCCCGGATAAGGTGCCTGCCTGATAAACGTCACCTTCCGGGGCCACTCGGGCCATGATCTCGGCCTTGCCGCCGAAGGCGCCTACCGGCAGACCGCCGCCGATAATTTTGCCGAGGGTTGTCATGTCCGGGGTCACGCCGTAGCGCTCCTGAACCCCGCCGCGGGAAACGCGGAAGCCGGTCATAACTTCGTCGAAAATCAGTACCGCGCCATCGGTCGCACAGATCTCCTTCAACGCTTCCAGAAAACCGGGCTTTGGTGGGATGCAGCCCATATTGCCAGCCACCGGTTCAACGATGACACAGGCGATTTTGCCCGCGTAGCGCTCGAAGACAGATGCCACGGCATCGGGTTGGTTGAAGGGGACTGTCAGTGTGTTGGCGGCGACCGCTTCCGGAACCCCGGGCGAGTTCGGAATACCAAGGGTCAGCACGCCGGATCCGGCTTTAACCAGCAGTGAATCCGAATGGCCGTGGTAGCAGCCGGCGAACTTCAGGATCATGTCCCGGCCCGTAAAACCGCGGGCGACGCGAATGG
>JBCDDI010000462.1:0-3459 GCA_039180365.1 Pseudomonadota bacterium | reverse complement strand
GCAGTGATGGCCCGTTCTTAGGGCGATACCCTGTTGATCGAGAAGGGTGCCGACATCATGAGGGTGCGAGCCCTCCACCAGAAAGGAGATGGCGCCGACCCGTTCCCTGGGTTCACCAACCAGGCGAACCTCAGGGATCTGCTTCAGCTCGCTGAGCGTTACGTTAAGCAGGTCCTGCTCATGGGGCATAACGGCATCGAAGCCGATTGCGCTTAAGTACTCAACGGCTGCGCCGAAGCCAATGACGCCAGCGATGTTCGGCGTGCCGGCTTCAAACTTGTAAGGCAGGACGTTATAGCTGGCTCCGGTCAAGGAGACATGTTCAATCATCTCGCCGCCGCCCTGCCACGGGGGCAGCGCCTCGAGCAACGACCGTTTGCCGTAAAGTACGCCAACACCCGTTGGTCCGTAAACTTTATGCGCGGAACCCGCGTAGAAATCGCAGTCCAGGTCCTGCACATCCACCGGCAGGTGGGCGAGCGCCTGGGCACCGTCGACGATGGTGGTCGAGCCCGCGGCGCGAGCGGCGGCCAGCATGGTTTTCAGCGGATGCACCGTGCCAAGCGCATTGGAGACATGGCCGATGGCGACGATGGCAGGTCGACGCTTGAGTTTCTCGGCGTAGTCGGCCTGATCGATTTCTCCGGTATCCGTTACGGCTGCGGCGAGCAGTTCTGCGCCGGTGGCCTGGCAGAGCATCTGCCAGGGCACAATGTTTGAGTGGTGTTCAAGCTCGCTGATCAGGATGCAGTCGTCCGGACCGATGTTTTGCTGATGTACGGCGGCAAGCAGGTTGATGCTTGCGGTTGTTCCGGAGGTAAAGATGATTTCTTCCCGCGCCGCCGCATTCAGGAATCGGGCTACGGAATCCCGGGCGGCTTCATAGCTCTGCGTGGCCTGGTCTGCCAGCCCATGGGCGGCTCTGTGCACGTTGGCATTTACGGTCCGGTAATACTCGTCCATGGCCTGGAGCACGGCCGCTGGCTTCTGCGTGGTGGCAGCGTTATCCAGGTAAACGAGCGGCTTGCCGTTCAGCGTCTCCTGCAGAATGGGAAAGTCCTGGGCGTGCATATCAGCTGGCGCTCGCCCAGGTGCCGAGGAGGGCGTCTTCCGCTGCCTCGGCCAGTGGCCCGGCAATGCAGCTCTCGATGAATGCGCGGCAGATGAGCCGCCTCGCTTCCGGTCGTGCAATGCCTCGAGACTGCAGGTAAAAGAGACTCTCTTCCGAGAGCTGACCGACGGTTGCGCCGTGTGAGCAGCGGACGTCGTCGGTGTAGATTTCAAGTTCCGGTTTCGTGTTGATGATTGCTTCCGGATGCAGGGCGAGATTGCGGTTGGACAGCGCCGCATCAGCGCCCGGTGCGCCAGCGTGAATGTGGATACGACCGTTGAATACGGCCGTGCCCTTGCCCGCGCCAATGCCGTGGAAGCGCTGCTCGCTCCGGGTGTGGCCGGCTCGATGCTCAACGACCAGCTGCTGATCGAGGTGTTGACCGGCTTCAACGACGTAGGCGCCGGTGATGTTGGCCGTCGCACCGCGTCCATTCAGCAGTACCTGTGTTTCCGTCCGGCGGCGGCGACCGCCGAGCTGATACTGCCGGCGTTCATAGTGGGCGTCGGCGGCAAGGTGTGCCTGGGTCAGGGACCAGTGCGAGCAGCTTCCATCCAGGGCGGCCGCAGAATGGGAAACGCGCGCCCCTTCCGCGAGGTGCAGGTACAGCGATTGATTCTGGTAAGCGCTGCCCGGCATGTCCTGGTGTTCGATGAGGGTCAGTTCAACGCCGGCGGCGACGCGAATCTCCATCGGAATAGAGAACCCACCTGGCTGACGGATAACAACGGGCGCTTCGGGCGTTTCGGTCACCTCCAGAACCAGAAGGTCGCCTGCCAGAAGCACGGCCAGATCAGCCAGGGGAAAACGTTCCGGGCTCTCAGGATCTCCCATTGCCGCGCGCTCGCCAGCAGAAGCGCTGCGCAGCGTGATGCCCGCGATGTCGCTCTGGGCTACGGCCGCTTGCGTCGGTGCCAGTCCCTCAAGTCCCGCAAGGTAGTCGGCGGGAGGCGTGTACTTCCAGAATTCCCGGAAGAGCTCGGAGCCGAGAGCGCGTCTGGCCTGGGCCATACGCGGTTCCTCGCCGGCGCCAAAGTCCGCGCCGTCCGCGAGGGCGTCCGCGAGTTCCAGGGCGGTCAGTCGGTCAGCCATGCGTAACCTTTTTCTTCCAGTTCCAGGGCCAGCTCGCGCCCCCCGGAGCGGACTATGACGCCGTCAGCGAGGACGTGCACATAGTCCGGAACGATGTGCTCAAGAAGCCGCTGATAGTGGGTGATCAGCAGCACCCCATTCTGCGTGTCGTGGTAGCGATTGACGCCACCGGAGACAACCTGCAGCGCATCGATGTCGAGACCGGAGTCAGTTTCATCGAGCACGGCAAGATTCGGATCGAGGAGTAGAAGCTGCAGGATCTCGTTGCGCTTTTTCTCACCACCGGAGAAACCTTCGTTAACCCCGCGCTTCAGGAACTCCGGGTCCAGATCCAGATCGGCCCCAATAGCGCGCACGCGACGCATGAACTCAACGGTATTTGGCGCGTCTTCTCCCCGGGCGGCGGCAAGGTTATCCACGGCCGCCTTGAGAAACTCCATGTTGCTCACACCCGGAATTTCTACGGGATACTGAAAGGCGAGGAACACGCCCTGCTGCGCGCGAACTTCCGGGTCAACGTCGTTTAAGGCTTCACCTCGGTAAAGGATCTCGCCGGCGGTAACCTCGTAGCCGGGCTTGCCAGCGATAACGGCGGCCAGGGTGCTTTTACCGGACCCATTCGGCCCCATGATGGCGTGCACGGAACCCGGCTCGATGGTCAGCGTCAGGCCCTTGAGGATTGGTTTGCCATCGACGCTTACGTGCAGATCTTTGACTTCAAGCAGGCTCATCCGACGGCTCCTTCCAGGCTGACTTCCAGCAGTTTTCCAGCTTCCACTGCAAACTCCATGGGCAGTTCCCGGAACACGTCCTTGCAGAAGCCGTTAACAATCATACTCACGGCCTTTTCCGGATCGATGCCACGCTGCTGACAGAGGAACAGTTGATCGTCACTAACTTTCGACGTCGTCGCCTCGTGCTCAATGATCGTTTCCGGGTTCCGGTTTTCGATGTAAGGGAAGGTATGGGCGCCACACTGGTTGCCGATGAGCAGTGAGTCGCACTGCGTGTAGTTCCGCGCGCCCTTGGCCGTTGGTGCCGTGCGCACCAGTCCACGATAGCTCGATTGGCTGCGGCCAGCGCTGATCCCTTTGGAAACGATGGTGCTGCGGGTGTTCGGCCCGAGATGAATCATCTTCGTGCCCGTGTCCGCCTGTTGCAGGTTGTTAGTCAGCGCAACGGAATAAAACTCGCCGACGCTGTCTGCGCCCCGCAGCACAACGCTTGGGTACTTCCAGGTGATAGCAGAGCCTGTT
>JBCDDI010000461.1:0-3464 GCA_039180365.1 Pseudomonadota bacterium | reverse complement strand
TTACCTGCGCCATTGCCAGCGACGACCCGAATGACGACTGGCGCTGGCACATGTATGACACGGTTAAAGGCTCCGATTACATCGGGGACCAGAACGCCATTGAGTACATGTGTTCCGAGGGCCCGCAGGCGGTCTTCGAGCTCGAACACATGGGCCTGCCTTTTTCCCGTACGGAGTCCGGACGCATCTATCAGCGCCCCTTCGGCGGGCAGTCGAAAGACTTCGGTAAAGGCGGGCAGGCGGCCCGCACCTGTGCCGCCGCCGACCGGACTGGTCACACGCTGCTGCATACCCTTTACCAGGCAAACCTTCGCGCGAACACCACCTTCCTGAATGAGTGGTTCGCCGTCGATCTGGTGAAGAACAGCGACGGCGCGGTCGTTGGGCTCATCGCCATCGATGTGGAGTCCGGTGAAACGGTTTATGTGCACTCGAAGGCGACCGTGCTTGCCACGGGCGGCGCCGGGCGGATTTACGCCAGCACCACCAACGCCCACATGTGCACGGGCGACGGTGCCGGTATGGCACTGCGCGCTGGCTTCCCGCTCCAGGACATGGAGATGTGGCAGTTTCATCCGACGGGTATCCACGGCGCCGGTACCCTGGTAACAGAAGGCTGCCGCGGCGAAGGCGGCTACCTGATTAATAAGGACGGTGAGCGCTTCATGGAGCGCTACGCACCCACGGCCAAGGATCTCGCCGGCCGTGACGTGGTGGCCCGGTCGATGATCCTCGAGATTCTCGACGGACGCGGTGCCGGTCCTGAAGGCGATCACGTGTTCCTGAAGCTCGACCATCTCGGCGAGGAGGTATTGAACAGCCGCCTGCCGGGCATCCTCGAGTTGTCCCGCACGTTTGCCCACGTGGATCCGGTGAAAGAGCCGATCCCCGTGATCCCGACCTGCCACTACATGATGGGCGGGATTCCCACCGGGGTATCCGGTCAGGCCCTGACCCAGGACGCGAGCGGCGAAGACCAGATGATCGACGGACTTTATTCCGCGGGCGAAGCCGCCTGTGTGTCTGTCCATGGTGCCAACCGCCTTGGCGGTAACTCGCTCCTCGACCTTGTTGTCTTCGGTCGTGCGGCAGGCATGCATATTGAAGAGGTCATGCGCCAGGGCGTTTCCTACCGGGAGCCGAGCGACTCGGATCTCGAAGCAGCCGAGGCGCGCCTTGCCCGCTGGAATGAATCAACCGGCGGTGAATCCGTGCCTGACCTGAAAAAAGAACTGCAGACGATCATGCAGAACAGCTTCGGCGTGTTCCGCACGGACACGCACATGCAGGAAGGCGTTAAACAACTCGCCGACCTGCGCGAGCGCATCGGTCAGGCGCACCTCGCCGATAAATCCGCGGTCTTCAATACCGCGCGGATGGAAGCCCTGGAGCTCGATAATCTGCTTGAAGTTGCGGAGGCGACCGCGATCGCGGCCCTCGAGCGTCGGGAAAGCCGCGGCGCCCATGCCCGGGATGACTTCCAGGAGCGAGACGACGAAAACTGGCTCTGCCACAGCATGTTCTTCCCGGGAGACAAGCGTGTCGGCAAGCGAGCCGTGAACTTCACGCCGGAGACCGTGGACACCTTTGAACCCCAAGAGCGTAAGTACTGAGGATAAGCCATGCAGGTAAGTGTTTATCGATACAACCCGGACGTCGACGAAGTGCCCGTCATGCGGGACGTGGAGGTTGAGCTGCCGGAAGGCAAAGACCTCATGGTGCTCGACGTCCTGGAGATGATGAAGGGAACGGATCCGAGCCTGTCCTACCGGCGGTCCTGTCGCGAAGGGGTGTGTGGTTCCGACGGCATCAACATGAACGGCAAGAATGGCCTGGCCTGTATCACACCGGTCTCCGAGGTCGTCAGCCGCGGCAAGCTCATCCTTCGACCCCTGCCGGGACTGCCGGTGATCCGCGACCTGGTTGTGGACATGACCCAGTTCTATCAGCAGTACGAGAAGGTCACGCCCTACCTCATTAACCATAAGCCGCCGCCGGCGCAGGAACGGCTGCAGAGCCCGGAAGAGCGGGAAGAGCTCGACGGACTCTACGAATGTATCCTCTGCGCCTGTTGCTCCACTTCCTGTCCGTCTTTCTGGTGGAACCCGGACAAATTCATCGGCCCTGCGGGGCTGCTTCAGGCTTATCGCTTTATCGCCGACAGCCGCGATACGGCGACCGCCGAGCGTCTCTCGAATCTTGATGATCCCTTCAGCGTCTTCCGCTGCCGGGGCATCATGAATTGCGTAAGCGTCTGTCCGAAGGGGCTGAACCCCACTCGGGCAATCGGCAAGATCCGGACTCTGCTCTTGCAGCAGGGCACCTGAGCGGCGCCCGGCATCGGGAGGCCGGGCCCCGTTTTTTGAGAATCTGGCGAATGGCCGACGCAGGATCATCTGCCGATCCTGTGAGCGACGCACGAGCGGGCGCGGTGCCTTCCGCGTAAGATCACGTCGGCCGATCAAGAAACCCCGACCGCGGCCGAGTTATTGGGTCGGGGAAGCCAGGTAAAGAGAACAGACTAAGGAGACCGGGCGCCGATGGCGGAGTCATTTCTCGAGCGCATGCAAAACAGTTCCCACATGGCTGGGAACAACGTGGCCTATATTGAATCGCTCTACGAGTCCTTCCTCGAGGATCCGAACAGCGTGCCCGAACAGTGGCGCGAATACTTCGAGAAGCTGCCTCGGGTGGAAACGGCCGTTAAAGCGGACATCCCCCATTCCACCGTCATTCAGCATTTCGAGCGGCTCGGCCGAAATCGACTCAAAGCCCGGCCTGAGCGGGAAAGCACCCTGGTCCAGAATGCCCACGAGCAGAAACAGATGCGGGTTCAGGATCTCGTGTCCGCCTACCGGCATCGCGGGCACAAGAAGGCCAATATTGACCCGCTGGGTCTCATGGAGCGGCCCCCGGCGCCGATACTCGATCTGGCCTATCACCACCTCAGCCCGGCCGATCTGGAAGATACCTATCACACCGGGACCTTTCACTACGGAGAGGGTGCGGCGAAGCTCGCTGAGATCGTAGACGCTCTGGAACGGACCTACTCGAGCTCCATCGGCTTTGAGTACATGCACATCGTTGATGCCAGCGAGCAGCTCTGGGTGCAGCAGCGCATCGAAAGCGTCCGCGCCCGGCCCGATTACTCCAACGCCCAGAAGCTGCAGATTCTTGAGCGGCTGACCGCTGCGGAAGGCCTTGAGAAATATCTCCACGGTCGCTATCCGGGGACCAAGCGTTTCGGTCTTGAAGGTGGCGAGAGTTTTATTCCCATGCTCCACGAGATGCTTCAGCGTCTCGGTTCCCACGGGGTCATTGAGACCGTGCTCGGCATGGCGCACCGCGGGCGGCTGAACGTGCTCGTGAACATCCTCGGCAAGGATCCCTGGGATCTCTTCGATGAGTTCGACGGCAAAATGCCGGACGTGGACGCCGAAGAAACCGGCGACGTGAAATACCAC
>JBCDDI010000460.1:0-3480 GCA_039180365.1 Pseudomonadota bacterium | reverse complement strand
GCCGCCATTAGCGCGCCTCCCGGTCGTTCCACCGATCCCGTTCTGCAAGCTGCGCCTGCAACGCTTCCTGCGCCTTGGCATCGAGGCGAAAACCCCTGATACCGAGATAGGCGCCCACCATGGCCGCCACGGGTACGGCTACATAGATGATGCGGAACCAGTCCAGGGTTTCTGCCGAGTTGCCACCCTGAGCGCTGAAGCCGACCTGCTCGAGGAGTGGGTAGGTTATGCCGATGGCCAGGGCGCCGCCGAGTTTGGCGGTGAGTGCGAGGAGCGCGAAGTAGAGTCCCGTGCGCTGACCGCCGGTCTCCACGTTGTCGTAGTCCACCACATCGGCGGCCATGGCTCTGAGCAGGAACTGCAGGCCGGAGTGGGCGAAGCCGGTCATAAACATAAAGCCGATGAAGAGCGCCACGTCGCCTTCGCCCGGGATGAAGAACAGAGCCGTGGTCACACAGAAGCACAGACAGTCGATGCCGAAGGTGCGGTGTTTGCCGAAGCGGTAGGAAAGCCGCACCCAGATGGGAATGCCCACCATATGCGCCAGGTAGAAGGTGATGAGCGCCAGTGCATTGTATTGCGCGTTCCCGACGAGCTCTGCCTGGTAGAAGATGAAAAGGCCAGCCATAACGGCGCCTGGCATGGCGGCCAGAGCATCGGCAATGAGCAGCTGGCGCATGTGCGGGTTTTTCAGCACAGCACTCAGCCCTTCGAGGAGACTGATACGCGGTGCCGGTGCCGTGGGCCGTTCGCCGACCAGCATAACGGCGAGGAAAACGCAGAGGGGTCCGAGCACGATCACGGCTGAGCCGAAGAAGGCCAGGGCATCGCGGCCCGCCGGTGGTGCGCCCTGGTACTCGAGAATCGCCAGTGGCAGCAGGATCATCAGCGAACCGGCAAAGCCGGCAAAGGAATTGAAACTCGCGATCCGCGAGCGCTCGTTATAGCTCGGTGAAAGTTCGGCCGCCCAGGAGCTGTGGGAGATGGTGACCATGGTTGAACCCACATAGAGCACCACCAGCCAGAAGCCGAGATACCAGATCGTCGGCGTACCCGTGGGCATAAAGGCCATGAATACGCCGAGCATCATGAAGGGCAGGGCGATCACCAGCCAATGTCTTCGCCGTCCCCAGCGGCTATCGAAGCGGTCTCCGATCACCCCCATGACCGGATCCGTGACGATGTCGAAGATGCGCACGAGCATCATGACGAAGCCAACCTCGGCGAGACCTAAGCCGAGAGTCTTCGTGTAGAAGGGTGGCAGAAAGATCGCCAGCGGCAGCACCAGGCCCGCCCCGGGAAAGGCGATCGAGGCGAAAGCCGCAAGGCGCCACGTGGGCAGCCGCTGTGCCTCGCGCTGTTCCTCGACTCCGGCGGTTGCCTCGCTCAACGGCGATCGAACCGGATGTGCAGCTCCGGCAGGTTCCTGAGAATGAAGCTCGGTTCCGCTTCCGGCGGCGGCGCTGACTCGTCGAGGCGGATGTTCTCCATGCGTTCCAGCAGCGCCGGGAAACCGAGATTCAGTTCCTGCCGTGCCAGCGGAGCGCCGATGCAGTGGTGCACGCCGGAGCCGAAGGCGAGCTGCATGCCCGCCTTCGATCGGTGCGGATCTACCTTGTCCGGATCCGGAAACTGTCGCTCGTCGCGGTTTGCTGCGCCATAGCGGAGCATGACAAATTCACCCGCTTTGATCGGGTAACCGCCGAGCTCCGTATCCCGGGTGACCACCCGCGGCAGGCCCTGGACCGGCGCTTCTACGCGCAGTGCCTCCTCAACAAAGGTACGGGTAAGAGAGGGGTCTTGCCGAAGCTGATCCTGGAGCTCCGGGTTTCGACAGAGAATCAACATGCCCCAGCCGAAGGTGCTTGTGGTCGTCTCATGGCCGGCGACGAGAAACTGATTCAGGATTGAGAGCGCTTCCCCGTGGGTCAGGTGTCGGTCTTCTTCCTGCAGGCGGCTTGTGGCGAGGATGCTGATCATGTCGTCCCGGGGGTCTTCCCGGCGGGCTTCGATGAGACGGACGAGGAGGTTCTGCAGGTCCACGGCGAGCTGTGCCAGGCGCACCTCCTCGTCCGGCGGGATGGCGCTCATACGTAGACCAGCGGCTGCTGCCGTGGCGCCGTCGTCAAACAGCGGGCGATCTTCCGCGGGAATGCCCAGCCGTTCAGCGATGATCGTGAGCGGCACAGGAAAGGCGAACTGCGCCATGTAGTCCATGCTGCCGTCCGGGGTCCAGGCTTCGAGCATAGCGTCTGCGGTCTGCTCAATTACTTCGCGGACCTGTTCTTCGCTCTTCTTCACCTGGCTGCCTGTGAACAGCTGGCTGACGAGGGAGCGATACTTGGTGTGCTCCGGTTCGTCGAGGGTGAGCATGGTCGGCGGCACTTCGATGAGCTCTTTGCTGATCGCTCTCAGGGTGTTCTGCGTTTCTTCCGGCAACGACGACAGCGACGCAGATCGGGCCATCATCATGAAGGCGTCAAATTTGCTGGAGTAGGTCTGCGTATCCTTCAGCACTTCCCGCACCAGGTCGTAGCGGGTGACGTAGTGCATGGCCATTTCCGGTACGTGATAAACGGGGGCGTTATCGCGCAGACGCTTGTATACGTCCCAGGGATCTATGAGGGTTTCCGGGGCAAAGGGCTGAATATCCCCGAGGGCATTGGCCTGGTCGGCGGCTTCCGTCATTGTCTCTCTCCTCTCCAGACGGGTCCGACAATATCCCAGGGAGACGACGGCGATTCAATAAGGTGCCAAGGGGCGCCTATCTTTTAATGGATCTGTTTAACGGAGCTGCCTAACGGATCACGCCGCTGACGCGCTCCGGATGGAGTCTGAGCAGCACGCGCTGCTGGGCCTCAAGCCAGGCGGGCAGATCATCCGGTTCCGGGTAACCGGTGGCCGCGATGTTGGCGAAGACGAGGCGAGTGCCGGCCTCAATGTCTGCGCTCTCCACGGTAACGCGGCCCTCCACGGCAACGAAATTGAATGGCTCTGAGTTGGAAATGATGCAGAGCGTGGCCCGAGGGTCCCTGGCCAGGGACCGGCGTTTAAAGGTATTCCCCGGTGTGCTCACAACGAGCGTGTCTCCATCGCGGGCATAGGCGACCACGGAGCTCACGGGCTGACCGTTCTTGCGCAGGCTGGTGATTACGGCCCAGCGATGTTCGGTGATGAACTGGTCCTGCTCGGGATTAGTGCCGATCATGTTGAGGCTCCGTTCTTCTGATTCGACCAACTTGAGGGAACTGCATCGCTGGCACAATCCCCCGGACCCTCCACCACCCTCAGAGCGGCAAACACTCCAGGCTGCGCTGGAACGCCGGCCGGGCGGTGATCCTCGCCAGATACTCGTTAAGTTGCGGCAGATCGTCGAGGACATTTAAGGTGCTTGCGGCAAAAAGCGTAAATCCCATCATGATGTCGGCCGCAGTGAACTGATCCTCCACGAGGTACGGGCCGCTGCCGAATTCGATGGCG
>JBCDDI010000459.1:0-3487 GCA_039180365.1 Pseudomonadota bacterium | reverse complement strand
GAACCGGCTGCGACGGTGATCGCAACGGAACCGGCGGCCGCCGTAGAACCGGTCCGTCTGCCAGTCAGCCTGAACGAAGTGATGGTGGCGCTGGTCAATCACTCGGCGGACCCGATCTGGCTGGCCGCCTGGCGCAATCCAGAAACCGATAAGGACTGGCGTAGTCTCGAACGCATGGCCTATCAGCTGCAGGTCGCCGGAGCGCTGCTGGTGATCCCCGGTAACGGACCCATGGATGAAGCCTGGACCTCCGATGCGCAGTGGACGGTCTGGGCAAACCAGCTCGAGGCAGCCGGCGACCGGGCCGTTAAGGCAGTAGCGGCGCGCGATATCGCCCGCATCGCAAGCTCCGGCGATGAGATTGTCGATATCTGCGAAGGCTGCCACATGGCCTTCAAGCCGGATCTCCCGACCAGCGGTATGTTCGGTGAGCTGTCGCCAACGGCCGCCGACTTCGAGGATGCAGAGCCTGCAGACAACGAAGCGTCCCCCTGAGGCCCTGAAGCCTTTGCAGCATCCGCAGACGATCTTCGTCACCAGCCTTTATGAGATGCCGCACTTTGTCCGGGAGCTGAGGCCGAGCCGCGTCGTCTCGATTATCCAGCCGGAGCTGCAGCCGGACCGGCCCGGCAGGCTGGCGGCAGCAGCACATCTGCGCGTGGCGGTTCACGACATCAGCGACGAGCGGCCTTTTCACGTGCTTCCAGAACGCGAGCACGTGGAAGCCCTTGTGCGCTTCATCGATGCCTGGTCACCAGAGGAAGGCGCGCTCCTGACGCACTGCTACGCCGGTGTTTCCCGCTCCACGGCAGCGGCGCTCATTGCAGCCGCCATGAAAACCGGAGACCCACACTGGTCCGCTCTGCGGCTGCGCGCAGCATCGCCCCATGCGGCGCCGAATCGACGTATCATCTCGCTCGCCGATGACGTCCTTGGCCTGGGCGGTAGACTCCGGGAAGCCTGCGACGCCATGGGTGAGTCGGCTGGGGTCGTGGAGGGACCCCTGACGGTGCTCCGCATCGGGGAGCAGCAGAAGGCCTGAGACACGCTGAGGGAAGAGGGGAGCCCGACGCCTATGACGATCATCACCTGGTCCTGGATTTTTCTCGTCGGCTACATCGGCCTCATGGTGGCCATTGGCCTCTATGCAAGAGGCAAGGTGAAGCATGCGGACGACTTCGCCACGGCCAGAGGCTCTTACGGTCCCGTGTTTCTCGCCTTCGCGTTCGCAGCCTCTACGGCGAGTGGCGCCACCTTCCTCGGCAGCCCGGCGCTCTCCTACGAATGGGGCTTTGCCGCCAACTGGGGCAACTTCCTCTATCCCATGGGCCTGTACTTCGGCGTGCTTATCTCCATGCGCCTGATCGCCACGGCGGGCAACCGCTTCGGCAATCGCTCCATTCCCGAATACCTCGGCGACCGCTATCAGTCCGAGGGCATCCGGGTCCTCGTCTCCGTGTTATCCCTGGTGCTGTTCTTTTATCTGGCAGGTCAGCTTGTCTCCGGGCTGGTCATGTTCGAGATCATGCTCGGCCTGGCACCGCACTGGGCGCTGATCATCACCACCCTGGTACTGCTGTTTTACGTGGTCCTGGGTGGCGCCCATGCGGACATCCTCACGGACGGCATCCAGGGAGCAATGATGCTCGCCCTGGCCGTGGTGGTGATCATCCTGTTCCTGTTCGGCGTGGGCGTGGAAGGCGGCTTCAGTGGCATGGTCGACAGTCTGGCGGCTCAGGACGAAAACCTTGTTACCCCCTTAAATCCGGCGACACCTCTCTATCATTCCTGGTGGTCCATCGTCGCCATCATCTTCGCCCACATGCCGCTTGGACTCCTGCCCCACCTCGGCAACAAGCTCTGGGCCCTGAAAGACACCGGCGGGCAGATGCAGTTTGTGCGTCTCGCTTTTATCTTCGGCCTGACCATGGCCATGCTCGGCGTTGGCGGCCTCCTGGCCCGGGCGCTGCTCGGCGACGCACTCTACGAGCCGGGCATGAATCCGAACGCGGCGTTGCCCATGCTTTTCATCGAGCTGTTCCCGCCCTGGCTTGCGGCGCTGGTCGGGGTGGGGGTGCTTTCGGCCATCATGAGCACGGCCGACGGCCTGGTTGTTTCCTCTTCCCAGATCATCGCCAACGACATCTACCGGCGAACGCTGGTGCCGCGGATGAAACTTGATCTGAGCCACGATGCCCTCGACTCAAGCGTTCTTGCCATCAGCCGGATCTCAACGGTGGTGGTGGTCCTGCTCTGCATGGGCCTGGCCTGGGCGCTCATCGATACCAACATCGCCATCATCGTCTGGATCGGTAACGGCGGCATGATGGCCGCCTTCGCTGGCCCCCTGGTTGTTGGTGCACTGTGGCGCGGGGTCACAAAACACGGCGCCTACGCGGGCCTCATGTCCGGCTTCGGAACCTTTGCGCTGCTCTATCTGCGGGTTCTCGATCCGAACTGGTTCGCGCCAGGCACGCTGAAAAGCATTGTCACCTGGCTCGAGGGCGAAGGGCCGAACCCCTATTCCTGCGCTGCCATAGGCGAGTTTGTGTCCGTGGCCGTGACCTGGGGTGTTTCCAGGCTCACCCGGCCGCTGCCGGAAGCGCACGTGGCCGGCATGTTCGATCGCGAGCCCGTCGGCGCGGATTCCTGAGGCGGTGTCGCGAAGGGTAAATGCGCTTCTTCACTTGGGGGATTCACCGCAAGCGGCCAGTTGTGCCATGCTCGCCTCCCCTTTTCTGAGGACTTCCGGCTATGGCGGACACGCGGCTTGATACGGTGCAGCTCGGCAGCAACTGCGGCCTTCGAGTTCCAAGGCTGACCCTCGGCACCATGAACTTTGGTGTCCCCGGGCGCGGGCACCAGGGCGACTGGACCTTAGGCCCGGACGAAGCCCGTCCGATTTTCAAAGCCGCCATCGACCACGGCCTCTACTATTTCGACTGCGCCGACATTTACGGCATCGGCGCCAGCGAAGAAGTGGTCGGCGCTCTGTTGAAAGAGCTGCTGCCTCGGGACGAATACGTGCTCGCCACCAAGGTTTCCATGCCCATGGGCCGCAACCCCAACCAGGGTGGCCTGTCGCGTAAGCACATCATGGAGGGCGTGGACGCCTGCCTGAAGCGTCTCGGCCACGACTACGTGGATCAGCTCGTTATCCACCGACATCCGCACGGCATCCCCGGACAGGCACAAGTGCCCATCGAGGAAACCCTCGAGGCGCTGCACGATCTTGTTAAAGCCGGCAAGGTGCTCTACCTCGGCGGTTCCTCCATGTTCGCCTGGCAGTTTGCGGAGCTGCAGCTCACG
Source organism: Pseudomonadota bacterium (assembly GCA_039180365.1). Classification (GTDB taxonomy): domain Bacteria; phylum Pseudomonadota; class Gammaproteobacteria; order Pseudomonadales; family Azotimanducaceae; genus SZUA-309. The sequence goes on along the minus strand of JBCDDI010000459.1, from coordinate 178 downwards.
GCGCAGATGAACGGCTGGACCCCCTTCGTCTCCATGCAGAACCACTACAACCTGGTTTACCGGGAAGAAGAGCGGGAGATGAATGGGGTCCAGCCGTTCATCTGCGCCGTGAGCTGCAGCTCCGCAAACTGCCAGGCGAACATGGAGGAACCGCCGAGGTAGAGCACCTTGCCGGCTT
>JBCDDI010000458.1:0-3512 GCA_039180365.1 Pseudomonadota bacterium | reverse complement strand
GCCGGCCTGCCAGTATCCGCGAGCAAGGATTACGCGAGGGCCCTGGAGTTTAATCCGGCTAACGGTGCCGCCCTGGTGGCCCTCGGCGGTCTCTATCACCGCGGTGAGGGCGTTGAGGAAGACGCGGAAATCGCCTTCGCCTTCTTTGAGACCGCCGCGGAAGCTGAACATCCGGAGGCCAATCTCTACGTCGGCTTCGCTCTCCTCGAGGGCCGCGGCGTGGAACAGGACGTTGCACGGGCGCGGGAGATCCTGCAAAAGGAAGCCGAGAATGGCGACACCACAGCCATGCTCTACCTCGGTCGCAGCTATCGCGCCGACTACACCGACGAACCAGACATCATGGCAGCGCAGCGCTGGATCGAAGCGGCCGCCGCCGCGGACTCCATCGAGGCGCAGGTTGCCCTTGGCTACATGCACTACAAAGGCGAGTTCAACGGTGAGCCCGACCTCGTGGAAGCCGTGCGCCTGTTCGAGATTGCCAGTGAAGCCGGTTCCAGCACCGCCGACGTTGCCCTCGGCCACATGTATCTCGTCGGTGAAGGTGTGCCGCTGGATCCGGCATCGGCGCGAGAACTGCTGGAACGCGCTGCCCTTGCGGGAAACCTCGCCGGCAGCCTTTCCCTCGGCCACATCTATGAAGCCGGCATCGGCGTCGAAGCCAATCTCGAGGCTGCCGAAAGCTGGTATCTCCGCGGTGCTCAGGCGGGTTTCAGCCAGGCACAGCTCCGACTCTTCTATCTGCTTTTACGTCGCGGGGAAGAACTCGAGGCCCTGCATTGGATCGGCAAAGCGGCCGACCAGAATCTGCCTCAGGCCCAGAACGACTATGCCTGGCTGCTCTCAACGAGCAGATCCGAAGACGTCCGCAACGGCGTCCTGGCCCTCAGCTATGCAGAGCGCGCCGTGGCTCAGGTGGAGTCCGCCGCGTATCTGGACACCCTCGCCGCCGCTTACGCGGAGCTCGGTCGCTTCGCGGAGGCCGTTGCCACCCAGGAACAGGCCATCGCCCTGATCACCGAAGCAGGCTCCGAGGAAGCCATGGCACTTGCCGAACACCTCGACGCCTACGAAGCTGGGCAACCCTGGCGGGAATAGGCTGATTCTGTTGAAATTAGCGGCCGCTCCGGTGAAGCGGGCTGTCAACGGCAGCCTCAAAACACCGCGTTAAGAAGCAGGATAGAGAAGCAGGGGAACTCGCAGCCTTGAGCATTGATCAACATCGCACCGACCAGGTGTACGCGGTCGTTCAGAATATTGTCGACAGTGGCCATGCGAACTTCCGTCCGGGTCACATCGCTGATGCGCTCAGGGAAGCCGGGCACCCGATGCTCAGCTGGGAGATCCGCGGGGAGCTCGCGCAGCTCGAAGCCGATGGTCTCGTGACCTCAGATTCCACCACCGGCGAATACAGTCTGGTCGACGCCGCTCGCAAGGCCGGCTGACGTGGCAAAGAAAGACGACAGCAGCAAGGATGCTGACCTCGAAGACGTCGCCTTCGAAGATGCCCTCGCCGAACTCGAGGACCTTGTGGAGCAGATGGAAGCCGGGGATCTTTCTCTTGAAGCCTCTCTCACCGCCTTTGAGCGCGGGGTGAAACTCACCCGCCACTGCCAGGCTTCGCTGAAAGCCGCCGAACTCAAGGTGAAAGTGCTCACGGAGTCCGGCGAGCTCGAGGATCTCGACGTCGACGCTCTCGATGACGCCTGAGCTCAAAGCCCTCAAAGACACGATCGAGGACGCCCTCAGCCATCACCTGCCGGTGAACTCAGACCACGCCCAGGTGCTGACGGACGCCATGCGCTACGCCACCCTTTCCGGTGGCAAACGCATACGACCGCTCCTCGTCTGCGCCACCTGCACCGGTCTTGGGGGTGCCCTGGAGAACGCGCTGGCTCCCGCCTGCGCGGTTGAATTCATCCATGCCTATTCACTGCTCCATGACGACCTGCCGGCCATGGACGACGACGAGCTGCGTCATGGATTGCCGAGCGGCCATGTGAAGTTCGGTGAGGCCAACGCCATCCTTGCGGGCGACGCGCTACTCACCTTCGCCTTCGAGACCCTCGCCACTGCGCCCATCTCCCGGACCGACGTCCGGCTGACGGCCATTCAGCTCCTCGCAGAAGCTGCCGGCTGGCAGGGTATGGTGGGTGGCCAGGTCTTCGACATGGAGGCCGAAGACAAGCAGCTCTCTCTTTCCGAACTGCAGGCGCTGCACGCGGGGAAAACCGGCGCACTCATCCGCGTCGCCGTACAGATTGGCGCTCTTTTCGGCAATGCAAAGGTAGACGCCGAAACCTACGTGCTGCTGACAGAGTTCGCCACGCGCATAGGCCTTGCCTTCCAGATCATTGATGACGTGCTGGATGTCACGCAGTCAACGGACGTGCTCGGTAAGCCTGCCGGCTCAGACCAGAAGGCGAAGAAGAGCACCTACACCTCTCTGCTCGGCGTGGAGCAGGCCCGTGAGCAGGCCCACGAGCTGCTCAATGAATCTCTTTCCATGCTCTCGCGAGCGAACCTCAAGCATCGACTGCTCGAAGAGCTCGCGGAAACCATCGTCCGGCGGGATCACTGACCGAAGGAGGAGGAGCTCTGCAGGCTCCGAAGCCACTACCTTGAATACCCGGCGATTGGGCGAGTTTAGAACTTCTGCACCAGCGTCATCACGCCGCCGCTTTCCTGGATCGAGACCTGCTTGAGGAAAGACATACCCAGGAGGATGTCTACGGGATAGCGGCCGGTAATCACAGCGGCCTGGACGTTGTAAGCGGTGATGCCGGCAACGGTTACTTTGTCGAGGTTCAGGAAATAGGATTCCGCCGTGCCCTGCGCCGTCTGCACCGTACCACGCTCGCCGCGCAGAAAATCGATGCCTAGAGCCTGTGCATCCGCAGACGAGAGCGCCACCACCGACGCACCGGTGTCAACAAGAAAGTCAACGTAACGGTCGTTTATGGCGCCGCGGATTCGATACTGGCCGAGATTATCGGCCGGGATGGAGATCTGATTGACCTCGGCTTCCGTGTAGTTGCCCACCGCCTGACGGCTTAAGCCCAGCCGATGCTGCTCACCCTGAAAGCTCACCACGGCTTCCCGGGCGTTCGCGGAGATCAGGGTCACACCCTGCCGGGTGGTCTCACCCACGCGAAGCATCTTTTCCCCGGAACCGGTGCGGATCACCGCAGTATTCTTGAAGAGGCCAACAATCTCGATCGGCACCGTGGCCAACGCGGGACTCGCACCAAAGGCGAACAGCAGAAGCGCGATCAGCTTCCTCAAGCGGTTTCCTGACAATGTGCGTTCCCTGGGCATAACTGTCCTGCACTGGCGGCCGTTCGTACGAGTGCGACAGGCGCGCCTCGTAGGTCCCGAGAGTTTAGCGGACCGGCCGCGGGTCAGATGTGCGGAAGAATTAAGAACGTGAACTGCAGCACAGCGAAAGCCATCCCTCCGGCGGCCAGGTCGTCGGCCATCACCCCCCAGGCACCTCTAAGGTTCCGGTCGAG
>JBCDDI010000457.1:0-3514 GCA_039180365.1 Pseudomonadota bacterium | reverse complement strand
GAACACATGCGGGAGCTCATCGAGCGGCTCGCGGAGCAGGCGACGGTCATCCTCTCAACGCACATCATGCAGGAGGTAGACGCCATCTGTGATCGGGCCATGATTCTGCGCGGCGGTGCCCTGGTGCTGGATGAGCGCCTGGCTGATCTTAAGGAGAGCGACCGGCTGCGACTGCGCACGGACCCTGCTGCAGACCTTGCGGCAACGCTCCGTGCGCTGCCTTCAATCACCGCCGTCGAAGCAGGCGATGAAGGCCACTATGAGCTGACCGCCTCCGGTGATCTCGATGCCGCTGCTGCCGCGGTGGCGGCGGCGCTGACTGGCGCTGCGCAACCGGTCTATGAGCTCGCGGCCCGGCGGCGGGATCTGGAAACGGTGTTCCGGGAAGTTAACGCGGCGCCGACGAAGGAGGTAGATCATGCGGCTTGATCTCATTACCCGGATCGCCCGCAAAGAACTGACGCTCTTTTTTGCGTCGCCGATCGGCTACCTGTTTCTGCTCGTCTTCCTGGCGGTCACGCTGTTTGTCTTCTTCTGGGGAGAGGCGTTCTTTGCCCGCAATGTGGCGGACGTACGCCCCATGTTCGAGTGGATGCCGGTGCTGCTTATTTTTCTTTCGGCTGCTCTCACGATGCGGATGTGGAGCGAAGAGCGACGTACGGGCACCCTCGAGTTTGTTGTTACCCTGCCGGCCACCACCTGGGAATTTGTCTGCGGTAAGTTCCTCGCCTGCTGGGCTCTCCTTGGGCTGGCACTGCTGTTGACGCTGCCGTTGCCGGTGAGCGTGGCGCTCATTGCCGATCTTGACTGGGGTCCGGTGTTTGCCGGTTATCTCGCCGCCATGATGCTCGGCGGCGCCTACCTCGCCATCGGTCTTTTCGTCAGCGCCCGCACGGACAGCCAGATCGTCAGCCTGATCATTGCGACCTTTGCCTGCGGTGTGTTCTTTCTCATCGGCAGCCCGGTGCTCACGGATCTTGTCGGTGGCCGTCTCGCGGATCTCATGCGTGCCCTTGGCAGCGGGTCGCGCTTTGATTCGATCACCCGCGGCGTGATCGATTTCCGCGACCTCTACTTCTACGGCTCGCTCCTGGTGCTGTTTCTGGCCCTGAACGTTTACTCCCTCGAAGTGCAGCGCTGGGCACGGGACGGCAACAGGGGCCATCACCGGGGCTGGATGCTGGGGACAACGTTCCTGGTCGCCAACCTGCTGCTGGCCAATGTCTGGCTCGCGGGTTTCGGTAAGCTCCGTCTGGACATGACTGAAGGTCAGATTTACACGGTCTCCGATGCAACCCGGGGCTACCTCTCGCAGCTCCGGGAGCCCCTGCAGATACAGGGATTCTTCAGCGCCAAGACCCACCCGCTGCTGGCGCCGCTGGTGCCGCAGCTGCGTGATCTGCTCGAGGAGTTTGCCGTCGCCGGTGGGGCGGACGTGCGGGTTGAGATCCTTGATCCGATCGACGATCCAGCCCTTGAGGATGAGATCAACACCAAGTACGGCATCCGGCCGGTACCCTTTCAGGTGGCCGATCGGTATCAGTCGAGCCTGATGAATTCCTATTTCGACGTGCTGATCACCTACGGCGATCAATATGAGGTGCTCGGCTTCCGCGATCTCATCGAAGTTAAGGTGGTGGGTGAGTCTGAGCTCGATGTGCAGCTCCGCAATCCGGAGTTTGACCTCACCCGAGCCATCAAGCAGGTGCTCTTCGGCTTCCAGGGTGGCGACACCATCTTCGCCAACATCGCCGACCCGGTGCGCTTCGTGGGATATTTTTCTGCCGACGACCGGCTCCCCGAGCAGCTCATCGACTACCGCGGCGTCCTTGCTGGGGCCCTCGAGGGTCTTGTGGCCGAATCCGACGGTCGCTTCAGCTTTGAGTTCCTGGATCCGGAGGCTGGCGATGGCTCGCTGGCGCTGGACATCGGCGTCAACTACGGCTTCCAGCCCATGGCCCTGAGTCTCTTCGATCCGGAAACCTTTTATTTCTATCTGACGCTCACGGACGGAGACACGGTGGTGCAGATCCCCCTGCCGGAGGGGCTCTCGGCGGAGGCGACGACCCGCGGTATTGAAGAAGGTCTGAAGCGTTTTGCCTCTGGACTCCTGAAGAGCGTTGCGCTGGTTGCACCGGAGGCGCCTCCCTACATGGGCATGGGACAGCCGCCGGCTGGCAATCAGTTTCAACAGCTCACGGAATTTCTGCAGGCGGACTTCGACGTAGAGCTCACGCAGCTCGAGGACGGTGTTGTGCCTGACTCGGCGGAGGTTCTATTTGTGGTGGATCCCGACAGCTTTCAAGAGAAGCAGGTTTTTGCCATCGACCAGTTCCTCATGCGCGGCGGCACCGTGGTGCTCGCCACCTCACCCTTCAACGCCTCCCTGCAGCAGCAGTCGCTCGTGGCCATGCCGCGGACGAGCGGGCTCTCGGACTGGCTCCGCCATCATGGCGTGACCTTCGACGAAAGCTTTGTCATGGATCCGCAGAACGCGGCCTTTCCGGCTCCGGTGACCCGGCAGGTGGGTGGCTTCAGCTTCCAGGAGCTGGTGATGCTCGACTATCCCTACTTTTCCGATCTGCGCCCGCCGGAGGGTATCAATGAGGACGTTGGTTTCTTCGCCGGCATTCCCCAGCTGACCATGAGCTGGAGCTCTCCGGTTCGCGCCGAGGTGCCGGAGGCTGGCGCACGCACCGTAACCACGCTGCTTGAGAGCGCCCCAGGCAGCTGGCTCTCGGCAGATCTCGACGTGATGCCGCGCATAACGGAAGCGGGTCTCTCCGCCTTTGCAGCCACGGGTGATGTCGCCGCCCAGCCGCTGGCTGTGATGGTCGAAGGTCGCTTTGAATCGGCCTTCGCCGGTGAACGATCACCGCTCCTCGCTCCGCCGGAGGCGGAGGGTGAGATTGAGGAGACGGACAGCGAAGATGAAGATGCAGAGCCCGAGTTCATCGTTGGCAGCGTCATCGACCGTTCGCCGGAGAGCGCGCGGCTCATCGTCTTCGGATCGAACACCTTTCTGGCAGATCAGATTCTCAGGTTCATCGGTTCCGCCGAGGGCGTGATCTACAGCAACACCACGCAGCTCATGGCGAACATTGTCGACTGGTCCTTAGAAGACCGCAGCCTGCTGGAGATTCGCGGCCGCGGTCAGTTCAATCGAACGCTGCCACCGATGGAAGAATCCTCCCAGCTGGCGGTAGAGCTCGCGAACTACGGGCTCGCGGTGCTCGGTATCGGCCTGGTCTTTTTCATTCACCGGCGCCGCCTCGCGGCCCGGCAGAGCGCCTATGGAGCCTGGGTTGCGGGAGGTGCGTCATGAACGGACGTCTACCGCTGCTGGGTGCGCTGCTGATCGTTCAGCTGGTGATAATCGCAGCCGTGTTTCTACTGGGCGATGAAGAGAGCGAAAGCGCCGTGCTCCTTGAAGTCGAGCCGGAGCTGGTGACCGGTCTGGAGATTGAGGACGCCGACGGTGAGAGCATCCTGGCGGTCCTTACGGATGATCGCT
>JBCDDI010000456.1:0-3530 GCA_039180365.1 Pseudomonadota bacterium | reverse complement strand
GTGCCCGCGGGCAGCAACCTGGAAGCCCGGGCTCGAGCCGCCCGCTATGCCGCTTATGGCGAGGTGGTCGGCGCAGAGGAGGCGCTGGTGCTTGCCCATCATGCGGACGATCGGCTGGACTCCCGGCTGCTGCATCTCCTGCAGGGTCGTGGCAACTACTGGATCCCCGGAGAACGCGCCTTTGCTCGTGGCCGACTGCTTCGGCCGCTCCTTACTCTGCCGCGGAGCAGCCTCAGAGCCTACGGCGATAGTCGGGGCCTGCGCTGGCTCGAAGACCCCGGCAATGCCGACTTGAGCCTTGATCGGAATTTCCTGCGGCACGAGATTCTACCGGCCCTGACAGCGCGCTTCGGGCAGCTTAACGAGCGCCTCGGACGCGTTGAGCAACATCAGGCGGGACTTGCCGAAGCGCTCGATGCGAGCCTCGGTCTGAGACGGGAGCCGCTGCCGCTGGCGGTCTTTCATGGTCTCGGCAGTAGCGCGCGCCGGGCCGTGCTGCGGCGCTCCTTGACCTTGAAGGTACCGGCCGCCGGCGTCAGTGATGCAGCACTTGATGAGTTCCTGGCACAACTCGATGCGGCCAATGATCGGCAACCGGTGCTGGCTGTCGGCGTTGGCACGTTGAGACGCTTCCGGGAGGCTCTTTTTTTTGTAGCACCGGCGCCCGATCTTGAGGCGGCCTATGCCTGTGAGGTCCCGGGGCGTCTCCAGCTGCCCCATGGGGAACTCATCCTGAGCCGGGCCGACGAAGCCGACCCGGGGGCGCCCGGGCAAAGGCTGCTGCTGAAGCTGCCTTTGTCAGTCACTTTTGCCGCCAAACTCGATCGCTCTCCGCGCCTCGAGGTAGGGACTCGGACTGCGCCCTTCAGACGCACACTGAAAGCCATCTTTGCGGACGCCGGCATCCCGCCCTGGGAGCGGGGTACCTGGCCGCTGGTCATGGACGGAGAGGGCCTTGCTGCAGTGGCTGGCATCGAAGGGCGGCGGTCAGAGATTGCAGGGGATGGAGTGGGACATCTCGGTGGTCGCGGTGGTGAAGGGACAGTTGCCGCCGTCATCGAGTGGCGGCCTAAGGCGCCGGGAGCAAGAGCTGGAAGGCAGGGCACTGGCACTTCCTGAACCTGCCAGGCAACCGCCACCGCTGCCATCTTCAGGTCGCCTGCATTGAGTCGGCCGCCCCCTTTTGCTATCTTGTCCTCCCATCTTGCGCACGCGCTATTCCCACCCCAAAGGCGTGCGTCACTTGGCAAGATGGCGTTTTTCGGCAAATGACCCGATATATTTTTGTAACAGGTGGTGTCGTTTCCTCTCTTGGAAAAGGCGTCATCACCTCCTCCCTTGCGGCCGTGCTGGAAGCCCGGCAGCTCAAGGTCAACATCCTGAAGATGGATCCGTATATCAACGTGGATCCTGGGACCATGAGTCCTTTCCAGCATGGCGAGGTCTTCGTGACCGTCGATGGTGCGGAAACGGATCTCGATCTTGGCAACTATGAGCGCTACTCGAGCGCCATCATGACCAAGAACAACAACTTCACGACCGGGCAGATCTATGAGGAAGTGATCCGTCGGGAACGACGCGGTGACTATCTTGGCGCCACGGTGCAGGTGATTCCGCACATCACCGACGAGATCAAACGGCGTATCAAAGCCGCCGGTGAAGGCCACGACGTGCTCATCGTCGAGACCGGCGGTACCGTCGGTGACATCGAATCGCAGCCGTTCCTCGAGGCCATCCGGCAGCTGCGGCTCGAAGAAGGCAGTGCGTCGGCGGTGATCATTCACCTGGTGCTGTTGCCCTATGTCCCTTCCGCCGGCGAACTGAAGACCAAGCCAACGCAGCACTCGGTGAAAGAGCTGCGCAGTATCGGCCTGCAGCCGGACATTCTCGTTTGCCGTTCCGAGAAGCCGATTCCTAAATCAGCGCGCGCCAAGATTGCGCTGTTTACGAACGTGGAGGAACGGGCCGTCGTCTCCTTCCCGGATCTCACCACCATCAATCAGGCCCCGGAAGCCATGCATGCCCAGGGCATGGACAACATCATCGTTGACCGGCTGCGCCTCGACTGTCCGCCGCCGGATCTCACCAGCTGGAACAGCGTCGTCGATGCGGAGCTGCATCCTGACAACGAGACCCGCATCGCCATCGTCGGCAAGTACCTCGATCTTCTCGATGCCTACAAGTCGCTCGTGGAGGCGGTGTCCCATGCCGGGATCCAGACCCGCACGCGGGTGGTCATCGACTACATTGATGCCCAGGAACTCGAGGAGCAGGGCACCGGTCGCCTGGATCGTGTCCATGCCATTCTCGTCCCCGGCGGCTTTGGCGCCCGAGGCTTCGAAGGCAAGATCCTCGCCGCCGGCTACGCCCGGGAACACAAGGTGCCGTACCTCGGCATCTGCTACGGACTGCATGCGGCCTTCATCGATTTTGCCCGCAACGTGGCGGAGCTCGATGGCGCGCACTCAACGGAAATTGACGGCCAGACTCCGCACCCGGTGATTGGTCTCATCACGGAGTGGACCGACCCGGACGGCAAAACAGAAGTCCGTTCTGAGGACAGCGACCTCGGCGGCACCATGCGTCTCGGCGAGCAGCGCTGTCTCCTCGACCAGGGCACGCTGGCCGCACGCCTTTACGATGCCCCTTACGCGGCTGAACGCCATCGGCATCGTTATGAGGTCAACAACAATTACGTGGAACAGCTTGAACAGCTGGGCCTGATCATCTCAGGGCGTTCAGAGGACGGCGAGCTTGTGGAGATGATCGAGCTCAAAGATCACCCCTGGTTCGTCGCCTGTCAGTTCCACCCGGAGTTCACTTCCTCTCCGCGTAAGGGCCATCCGCTCTTCACGGGTTTCATTGAAGCGGCGCTCACCCACGCCCGCGAACATGCCGAAGCCCATACGCACGTTGAGGATCCGACCGCCAGTGCGCCGGCGGCGGCGAAGTCCTCGAGCTGACCCGTCATGCAGCTCTGCGAGTTTGAAGCCGCCAATGTTGCGCCGGTGTTCCTCATTGCCGGGCCTTGCGTGGTTGAGACGGAGCAGCTAGCGGTAGATACCGCCGGCCGGCTGAAGGAGATCACGGGTAAGCTGGGCGTACCCTTTATCTTCAAAAGCTCTTTCGACAAGGCCAATCGTTCCTCCCACGAGAGCTTTCGCGGCCCTGGCCTCGAAACGGGACTCAAGGTTCTCCAGGCAGTCAAGGATCAGGTGGGCGTACCGGTGCTCACCGACGTCCACGAAGACACGCCCCTCGATGAGGTGGCCGCCGTGGTCTCTGTGCTGCAGACACCGGCGTTTCTCTGCCGGCAGACGAACTTCATCCAGGCCGTCTGTGAACAGGACCTGCCGGTCAACATTAAAAAAGGGCAGTTCCTGGCACCCGCGGATATGACCCACGTTGTTGCGAAAGCCCGGGCGACGGGCAACGAGCAGATCATGGTCATATCCCCCGGCGCCAGAAATTGACCTTTCTTAATGTTGACCGGTAGGCCCTGTTCACAGACCGCCTGGATGAAGTTCGTC
>JBCDDI010000455.1:0-3539 GCA_039180365.1 Pseudomonadota bacterium | reverse complement strand
CCGGCAAACGGTCGCGGCAGTGGGCCGAAAGTCTGCCGAAGGAAGCTCCGCTTCTCCCTACTCCCGCACGCCGCTGAAGGGGACTTCTCCGCGCGGATTTCGCACCACGCCCTCCATGGAATCACCCTCTGTTGTGCCGGAATAGAAAACATCGATATCCCCGATGGGCACGGAGATCGTCAGCGGGAACTCGAAGCGATTGCCATCCCGGGAGATGCTCTCGATCTCAAGAAGGCCCATGCGCCCTTCATAGGTCCCTGAGTATTGCCCGTCCTCCTCGTTGACCGTGAGCACCGGGTGCTGCAGGCCGCGCGGCGTGTCGATGCTCAGCGTCCATACACCGGCAAAGTCGTCGGCGCTGGCGAGCGAGGCAGTCAGCAGCAGTGGCAGCAGGAGCAGGCGGGGCCGCGTTTTCATGAACGAACTCATTCGGTAAAGCGTCTCATTCGGTAAACCGCCGCGAGTTTAGCAGAAGCACCGGGACGCGCTGTTACACTCGGCTCCCCAGGAACGCTCAGGACAATGCGGGAGGCCATTCATGCTGAAGCCGGAATCCATCGCCAGGGATCTGTATCCGCTGCCCGAACAGCCGGCATCGGTCTCCTGGCCAACGGAGCACTGGCCGCGACAGGAACCAGCTCCCCGGGACACCGCCCGCTTCGATCAGCTGACCAACGAGATCTTCCACCTCAAAGGCGACCAGGGCGTCACCTATGCGCTGCTCATCGTAAAGGGTGGGGAACTCTGTTACGAACGCTACGCAGCAGGCGCCAACGCCTTTTATCTGCAGTATTCCTGGTCCATGGCCAAGAGCGCGACGCAGGCACTGATTGGATTCCTTGTTGCTGAGGGACGCCTCGACCTCTACGGCCCCGCACCGGTCCCGGAATGGCAGAACGATGAGCGCCGGGAGATCACCCTCGATCAGCTGCTGCGCATGTCGAGCGGTCTCGCCTTTCAGGAAGACTACGAAGACGGCGTCGTCTCCGACGTGATTCCCATGCTCATGTACGAGGGGCGTCATGACACCGGCGCCTTCGCCGCGGCCAAGGCCCTGGAACATTCACCGGGCAAGCACTGGTCCTACTCCAGCGGCACCACCAACATTCTCTGTCGCATTCTCCGGGACACTGTCGAAGGCGGCGCCTCAGGCATGCTCCGCTTCATGAACGACCGGCTGTTCGAGCCGATTGGCGTGCGCACGGCCTCCCCGAAGTTCGACACCTCCGGTACCTTCATCGGCTCGTCTTATCTTTTCGCGATTCCGCAGGACTTCGCCCGCTTCGGCCTGCTGTATCTGCGCGGCGGCAACTGGGATGGAAATCAGCTTCTGCCCAGGGAGTGGATTGACTACGCCCGTTCACCGACGATCCATACGGCCGAGGAGTGTTACGGCGCCCACTGGTGGATGAACCCGGCCAACCCCCGGCAGTTTTACGCGAGCGGTTACGACGGCCAACGTATCCTCTGCGATCCGGAACGCGATCTGGTCATCGTACGCCTCGGCCGCACGCCAATCACGGAAATCGACTACGTGTGGGATCGCCTCTTCGAGCTCACGGAACTGCTCTGACCCGGCGCGCTAAAGCGTCTGCCACTGGAGAAGCGTGAAGGGCGCCTCGACGTCGTTGTGGTGTTCAAACACCGCACTGACTTTTGCGCCGATGACGACGGGTTGTTCCGGATCACCGAGCAGGTTTCCGACCAGCCGGACGTTGCCGGCCTGGGGCAGCGACACCAGCACCACGATATAGGGCCCATGGCCCTTCAACGCTGGATGCACGGGGTGCCAGACCCGTTCATAGCTGTAGATCTCGCCCGTTCCCGCAACCGCTTCGAAGGCGAACGCATCGGAATGGCAATGATGGCAGATCCACTCCGGCCCCCACTGCCAGGCACCACAGCTCTGACAGCGCTGCAGCAGGATCTGTTCTTCCCGGAGCCCCGCCCAGAAAGGGGCATCGAGTCCGTCTGGTGCGGGTGCCGGCTGCGGCAGGCCGGCGGGTAAATAGGATTCGCTCACAGCGTCGCCTCCGACCCGAAGATGCAGGCGCTAACCGGCGTGACCATAGGCCCGGAAATCGTCATGGACACGTCCACGTCGGGCACCGGGTTGGTGGAATCACCGCGCACCTGGCGGACCGCCTCAAGAATGAGTCCGAGCCCATGCATATAACACTCTGCGAGATTTCCCCCGCTCGTATTCAGGGGCAGATCGCCCGCAGGCGCAAGAAAGCGTTCCTTCACAAAAAACTCGTTACAGGCCTCGGGCGCACAGAAGCCGTGCTCTACCAGGCTCATGAGCACACCACCGGTGAAGTTTTCATAGCTCTGCAACACGTCGACATCGCCGGGCCCGAGCTGCGCCATTTCGTAGAGCCGCGGTGCAAGGGTAGGAAATGAGGATGAGGCGTACTCGGGCGTGTTGTGCACGGGCGCTCCCGCGCGATGGTGGGAGCCGCTGACCGCGCCTAAGAGATAGGCCGGCCGATGGGAAAACTCCGCCGCGCGCTCGGCGGACACCAGAATCATCGCCGCCGCCCCATCGTTTTCGAGGCAACAGTCATAGAGGTGGAAAGGTTCAACAATCCAGCGCGAGTCGTCGTAGGTTGCCTCGTCCAGAGGGCGACCGTACATGACGGCGCGGGGATTGTTCTGAGCATGATGGTAAGCCGCCAGCGAGATGGCGCGCAGCGCCGGCTGCTCGACGCCGTGGTCGTGCATGAAGCGGACAACCTTCATGGCGAACATCTGCGCCGGTGACATGAGTCCGTAGGGCACCGTGTGCGCCGGTTCTCCGCCGATCACATTGCGCCTCGGACCCTGCCCGAAGCGACCGAACTGGCCCTGAGCCAGGGCACGGAACACAACCACACACTCGGCAAGGCCGCAGGCGATGGCCGCAGCCGCATGTGCGACCGCCGCGGAGCCGCCGCCACCACCGCCACCCCACTGCATGTTGGCAAAGCGCAGATCGCGGCAGCCGAGGGCAGCGGAGAGCCGCGAGGGATCGTTGCGGTCGTTGCTGAAGGAGGCAAAGCCATCGATGTCCCGAGGGTTGATGCCCGCATCAGCCGAGGCTGCGAGGATGGCATCGAGGGCGAGCTTAAACTCCGGATCCGGCGCTTCACCGCGCTTGTAGTAGGCGGTCTCGCCAAGACCGGCAACGGCGACGGATCCGCGCAGCGAGCGCCCGCTCATGAAGCAGCGCGCAGCACGCCCGTCGTCTTCGCAACGTCCGCGGCGTCACGTTGATCCAGATACCGCTCCGGTACCGGGAAGCGGAAAATTCGCGCGGCATTGAGACCGAGAATGCGGGCTCGTTCGTCGTCTTCCAGGCCGCCCATCGAACGGACCATGGGCGGCCTCGAAGACGATGAACGGGCCTGTATCCTGGGTCTCAACGCCGCGCGAGTCTTCCGCTTCCCGGTGCCGGAGCGGTATCTGGATCAACCGGACGCCGCGGACGTTGCGAAAACCACGGGCGTGCTGCGCGCTGCTTCATGAGCGGGCGCTCGCTGCGCGGATCCGTCGCCGTT
>JBCDDI010000454.1:0-3545 GCA_039180365.1 Pseudomonadota bacterium | reverse complement strand
CCGGTATGGCCAGACGCCCGGCAGCCTCGCTGATTTCCGCCGAACGGATGTGAAATACCCAGTCGATCCGTGGATCCGTCGCAAAGATTGCCGCGTGCGTCAGGGTTTCCGAGGAAGGCGGAGCAACGCCAATGGCATCCACCCAGAAGCGCTCCAGATTGCAGCCGACAATGCGTGTGATCTGCTCCTGGTCAAACTCCGGAGCGGCGCCGCTCTGACTGGCGGTGATGACAAACTCTGTCTTCCGGTCTGGATCTCGCACCGACAGGTTGCCAAAGCTCGCGCTGCCGTAACGGCCCGGTACCTGGCCAAGAAAGTCGAGGCGGGCGAACACGGTGCGCCAGGCAGCGAGCTGCCCGAAGAGCAGCGCATCGGCCACCACCGTTTCCGGAGCCTGCAGGTCGTAGGCGTACTGAATGGCGCCGGGCAGATCGACCCTAATCCCGCCGTCCGACTCTGTGGGGCTGTCTGCTGTCATGCCCTCCCTCGTTTGCCGCTAGAATGGAGGTGGTTGATCGGGAAGGATGCCACGTTTTGCAACTCCATAAAGCGGCGGGCGCGCTGGGCGCCTATGTGAACGGTGTATCGCTTGCGGAAGCGGGAAAATCGAACGACCTCTTCAGTGAGATCCACGCAGCACTGCTCGAACATCAGGTGCTCTTTTTCCGTGACCAGGACATCGCGCCAACGGACTATCAGACGCTTGCCCGGCGCTTTGGCCAGGTAGAAGGGCACCCGGCCTATCAGACGGTACCTGGCGCACCGGACGTGCAGGTGCTTGAGAGCACGGCAGACAATCCGAGCAAGATCGAAGTCTGGCACACGGACATGACCTTCCGGCCTGCACCACCAGCGATCACGCTGCTCCACGGGCAGATCATCCCCGCTTACGGCGGCGACACGCTCTGGGCGAGCATCGGCGCTGCTTACGAAGGACTGTCGGAGCCGATGCGAAGCCTCGTTGATGGTCTCGAAGCCGTGCACGATTTCCGCCATGGTTTTCAGGAGAGCCTCGCCGAGCCCGGTGGGGCGGAGCGACTGGCGCCAGCCATTGCAGAAAATCCCCCGGTGACCCACCCGCTCATCGTCACGCATCCGGAAACCGGCCGGCGGGTGATCTACGTCAATGCGCTATTCACAACCCATGTTGTGGGGCTGACGGCCGCAGAGAGCCGCATGCTCCTTAACTACCTTTACGAGCACATTGTTACGGCGGAATACACCGTGCGTCTGTCCTGGGAGCCGAAGACGGTGGCGATCTGGGACAACCGCGCGACGCAGCACAAGCCCATTAACGACTTCTTTCCGCAGCATCGGAAGATGCATCGGGTCACCATCGCCGGTGATCGACCGGTTGGCCTTGCCGCCTGAGGCGGCAGACGCCATGGACGGTTGGCAGAAGCTTGATGGTGCCGTTGGCGCGGAGCGTGCCGATCTCGACTTCAGGACCCTTGAGCCTTCGAGTCTCCTCGAGGACCTCGGCCGTCATCAGCTGCTGGTGCTGCGCGATCAGACTCTGACGCCGGAAAGCTTCAGTACCGCGGCCGCACGACTCGGGGAGCTTGATGCTTACCCCTTTGCGGAAGGCCTGCCGGAGGCGCCTAAGGTTGTGCGCCTGCTCAAGGAACCGGCGGACAGCAGCAATTTTGGCGGCGCCTGGCATACGGACACCGCCTACGCGCTGGAGCCGCCGCGGATTACGCTGCTTTACGCCGTGGAGGTGCCAAGGATCGGTGGTGACACGCTCTTCGCTGACGCGGTCGGTGCCTTCGAGCGCCTGAGTGACGGCTTCAAAACCATGCTCCGTGGGCTCACAGGGCACAACACGGCCTCGCTCGTGCATAGCGACAGCGGCGGCTACGCCGATGTTGCCGGGGAGAGCGTCACGCTCAAAGAGTCGCAGGTGCCCACCGATGCCGAGCATCCGCTGGTCATCGTTAATCCGCTCAGCGGCCGCGAGGCGCTGTACTTCAGCCTCATCCACACAAGCCACTTTCTGGGCCTGACGCGCCTCGAGAGCCTGCCCCTGCTCGAGCAGTTGCATGGCATCATCACCGCGCCAGAGAACGTCACCCGACTCCGCTGGCGCCCGGGTACGCTCGCGCTCTGGGACAATCGGGCGCTGCAGCACTATCCCTTAAATGACTATCCCGGCGAACGTCGAGAGATGCACCGCATTATTCTGAAAGGGGATGTTCCGCTGGCGGCTACCAGTCGGCTGCGCTAGCAGCGTCGGAGGAGGGTAATCGCGCGGCGATCTGCTGGCGCTCGGCCACCCAGGCGGCAAACTCGGCATCGGTTGCTTTCGCCGCCATGGCTTCCAGGAGCTGCGCTGCCAGGACTGGCTCGTTGCGGAACAGAGTCATGTAGGCGTCTTTCGCGTCCTGCAGACGTCCGAGGGCCAGATATGCTTCGCCGCGATACTCCACGGCCGGATAGAAATCCGGCTTGATGGTCAGCGCAAAGTTGTAGGCACCGAGAGCCTTCTGATAGTTGCCCGTTCGACGCAGGGCGTAGCCGAGCTCGTTAGCTGCTTCATGGTCCTTGAGATCCAGTTTCAAGGCTTTGCCGAAGGCGGTGATGGCTGCCTCAAAAGCTGCCCGCGCCGCTGCCTCGGCGGTAGCCTGCGTTGCGGCATCGGTGGCCTCAAGGGCGGCGGCCTCGTGGCTCCAGGCTTCAGCTTTGTAGGCCATGCCCGCTGCATAGTGGGTTCGTGCGGCGCTGCTTGCCGTTTCTCCTTCCGGCACCGGTTCGGCGCTGGCGCCGGGGGTGCCGGCGCCGAGACCCGGGGGTGAAAGCAGCAGCGTAGCTGAGAGCAGCAATGGCCTGGCGAGGCGCGTTGCTGCAACCCCGGGGCTAGCCCGTCTTCCGCTCCTCAACTGCACTCCATTCATGGCTGGAGTGTACTACTTGAAGGTCCTGCGCCGCGAAGCTACTGTGCGGGCCCTTCGAAAACTGGCTCGCCCGGTGGGGCCGTAGGTGAGGACCGCTCATGAACAGTGATTCCCTTAGTCCCACTGCCGGGATGGAAAGCGCCGTTGCCTGGATGAAGGTGCCCGCGTCGCAGGGACTTATCCGGCGGCTGCAGCGACTGCTGCTTCTGCTGGCTGCTCTGGTCGGTTCCGCCGGGGCGGCAGCAACTGACAGCGACGTCATCGCGGCCCGCGGTACGGCAGAGGCCGAGGCCCTGGCCGTGATGGACGCTTTCCTCGAAGCCTTTAACGGCTCGGATGTGGAAGCGTGGGCGGATACGCTTGTGTTCCCGCACGTGCGTCTTGCCAGTGGCACGGTCCGCATCTTCGGGGACCGGACTGAGTTTGTCGCCGCCATGGATATGGCAGCCTTCGCTGCTAACACTGGCTGGCGGCGCAGCTCCTGGGATGACATGCAGATCGTCCAGTCGTCCCCGGATAAGGTGCACATCCGCGTCCGCTTCTCCCGCTTCGACGCCGAGGACAACCTCCTTGCCAGCTACGATTCTCTCTACATCATTGAGCCCGTCGACGGACGCTGGGGTGTCCGGGCGCGTTCGAGCTTCGCTCCCT
>JBCDDI010000453.1:0-3547 GCA_039180365.1 Pseudomonadota bacterium | reverse complement strand
CGCGGGCCGCTACGTGGCGAAGAATCTGGTCGCCGCAGGCCTCGCCGAACGCCTGGAGATTCAGGTGAGCTACGCAATCGGCGTCGCCGAACCGACATCGATCAGCATCAACACCTTCGGCACCGGCAAGCTGTCGGAAGAGAAGCTCATTCACCTGGTGCGTGAGCATTTTGATTTGCGGCCCCGGGGTCTGATCGCGATGCTGGACCTGAAGCGGCCCATCTATGAAGGCACGGCCGCCTACGGTCATTTCGGTCGCACCGAGGACGAGTTCACCTGGGAGCGTACCGACAAGGCCGACGCCCTGCGCGACGCCGCCTGAGCGGAACCGCAGCGGTCTGGCAGCCCCGCACGCGCGGGGCGGCGTCGAAAGCGGAGTAGCGTTATGGCAACAGTGGCAGTAACCGAAGAGCGTCGACCCCGGCTCTCCTTTGAATTTTTCCCGCCCCGCTCTGAAGCGGGCATGGAGACGCTGCGGCGTGTTGTCACCCGACTTGAGGACGCCCAGCCCGCGTTCTACTCCTGCACCTACGGTGCCGGCGGTTCTACCCGCGACGGCACCCGGGAAACCATCGCCCAGCTGAAGAACCTCGGCGTTGACGCAGCACCACACCTTTCCATCGGCGCAGACAGCCAGTCAACGATCTTCGATCTGCTCGACCGTTACCGGGAGCTTGGCGTCACCCGCCTGGTTGCCCTGCGCGGAGATGTGCCTTCAGGAATGGGCCGGTCCCGGATCGGCTACAACGCTGAAGACCTGGTGCGCTGGGTTCGAGAGCACTCCAAGGACCACTTCCACATCGAAGTCGCCGCCTATCCGGAAATCCACCCGGACGCGACCTCCGCCGAGTCAGATCTCGAGTACTTCGTGCAGAAGGTCAAAGCCGGAGCCAACTCAGCCATCACTCAGTATTTCTACAACCCGGCAGCCTACGAAGACTTCGTCGAGCGCACGGCAGCCGCCGGTGTCGATATCCCCATCATCCCGGGCATCATGCCCATCACCAACGTCGAGGGAATACTGCGTTTCTCGGCCAAGTGCGGGGCCGATGTTCCCCGCTGGCTGCTCAAGCGCATGGAATCCTACGCCGACGACGAGCAGGCGTTGCGTGCCTTCACCACCGACTACCTGAGCCGCATGTGCGAAGACCTCCTCGCCGGCGGCGCCCCCGGCCTGCACTTCTACACGCTGAATCGCTGGGGTGTTTCCCGCACCATCTGCGACAATCTGCAGCTACTCCAAGCGGCAGCCACAGACGCTTAAGGGACTCGCTCGCTCGATTGTTGAGCGGGGTTCACGGCGACACCGCGCCTAGGCTCCGGCGGCTGAACGGATAACAGATCGAGACGGCTCATGAAGCACCGGCTCTGTATCGCGGGTAACGGAGACCTTTCCCGCAAAACCGAGAGCAACAGCGAGCTCACTCTGGACCGGGATCAGAGCCACTACCTGACCCGGGTCTTGCGCCTGGGTCCGGGCGCTGGCGTTGGGCTCTTCGATGGCAAGGGTCGCGAATGGCAGGGATCCATCGTTGCCATCGACGGCAAACGGGCGACCGTGGCTTTCGGTCCGCTCTATCGCGAAGCGCCTGCACCAACGCCGCTCATCGTTGCCATCGGCTGGCTGAAAGGCAGTGCTATGGACCGGGTTCTGCAGAAGGCGGTGGAGCTCGGGGCTACCGACCTCTGGATTATCGAAGCAGAGCGCAGCAACGTGAGCCTCAAGGGCGATCGCCGGACACAGAAACTCGCCCACTATGAGCGGATCATGATCAGCGCCGCGGAGCAGTGCGAAACGCTGTGGCTGCCCAAGCTCGTCGCGACCGGCCCGGTCCGCGCAACCCTTAACCGCGAACGACCGGCAACCGGCTACCTGCTCGATCCCGGTGCCCCGGTACTCGCCCCGGGGTCGGATCCGCAACCGGCAATGATCCTGGTAGGTCCCGAAGGCGGATGGACAGACGGCGAGCGGGCGGTGGCCATGGACGCCGGCCTTACAGCGGCTGGACTGGGACCGCTAACACTACGGGCGGAAACGGCACCCCTGGCGGCACTGGCGGCGCTGAAACAAAGCTGGGGTTGGCGCCCTTAAGACTCGCGAACGAGTTTGGCGACCGCGTTCTCTATGATGGAGAGATTCGGGATCACGGCAGACTCCGTGCCCATCTTCACAACGATGGCCTCGGCGTTGCCCAGCTTGCAGGGCTCGTTGGCAAGGTCATCGGCCGTAAGCTGCACCATGCGCGGCAGACCTTCCGCGGCAAAGGCGTAGAAAGGCAGCCCTCGAGCGTTCCGGGCCCGGTTCATGACCACCATACAGCGCCCGGACTTTCGCGCCGGCCCGGGATGGCCGTTCATGGTTTCGAAGCGGACCACGGGCACCATCTCGCCGCGCCAGCCGAGAAGCCCAAGGCACCAAGGCGGCGTATCGGAAAGGGCTTTTACCCGTCGCCAGGGAAGGATTTCCGCAATACAGACATTCGGCAGGAGCAGCTGCGTTCCCTCCAGAGGGATCAGCACGCAGGAGAGTTCTAATGTGTCTTCTGCCACGACCGCTGCCATCTTACCCAACCGTTAATCCACCAGCCGATCGATCGTCGCCAGGAGTTCGTTTTCCTGGAAGGGTTTGCCCAGGAAGCTGTTTACACCCAGTTCGGCCGCATGCTCCTGGTGTTTCTCTCCGGTCCGGGAAGAAATCATAACGATCGGCAGATCCGCGAGACGTTCATCGTGGCGCACCTGCCGGGCGACCTCAAAGCCGTCCATGCGCGGCATCTCGATGTCGAGCAGCATGATATCCGGACGCCGCTCTTGGAGCAGGGCCACGGCCTCAACGCCGTCTTTGGCAATGATGACGTCCATGCCCTGGCGTTCAAGGAGCCTCGAGGTCACCTTGCGCACGGTCACCGAGTCGTCCACGACCATGACGCAGCGGGTCTTAGCCGCACCGGCAACCGGTCGCTTGTTAGCCACAAGTCCTTCACCACCCTGAGCGCGGATCAGCGCCAGGAGATCGAGGATGACGACCACGTTACCGTCACCGAGAATGGTTGCGCCGGAAATACCGCCAACGCCGGCAAACTGGGGACCGAGGCTCTTCACCACAATTTCGCGGCTGCCCTGGACGCCATCCACGTGCACGGCAACAGCGTGGTCGCCGGAGCGCACCAGCACAACGGGCACCGAGCTCTGCTGGTTCGCTGAGCGGAACTCACGACCGAGGTAATGGCCGAGATAACGGACGCGATAGGGAATCCCCGCGTATTCAAAGGTGTTGCCGTCCGGCGCGTAAAGGCGCTCGAGCTCCTCCGGAGAGAGCAGCACGATGCCTTCAATGTTGTTCAGCGGTACGGCGTAGAAGTCATCGCCAACGGAAACCATGAGGGCCCGGTTCACAGAGACCGTGAAGGGAACCCGAACGATAAAGCGGCTGCCCTTACCAGGGCGGGAGGCGATCTGGATGCTGCCGCCGAGCTGCTTCACTTCGCTGTGTACAACGTCCATACCGACGCCGCGGCCGGAAATCTGCGTGACAGACTTGGCCGTG
>JBCDDI010000452.1:0-3559 GCA_039180365.1 Pseudomonadota bacterium | reverse complement strand
TGGAAAGCAATGGCGATGCCGTTCACGAGCATGAACAGGGTAAGCAGCGGCACGGTTGCCGTCCCGGAGAGAAACAGCCAGGCCATGGTGAACTGTGAGGCCATGGCCACGAACTCGGCGGTATAGATCACCTTATGCCGTGAGGTGCGGTCCGCGACAACACCTCCAAGGAGCAGCACGAATATCGAGGCTAGGGTCGGAGCTGCGATCACGAAGGAGGCGTCAGACGCCTTGCCCGTGAGCTCGAGCACTCCGAACGCCATGGCGATGGGTGCCATGGCCGTACCTGTGTAGCTGACGAGATAAGCGACGAACAGCTTGGCAACGTTCGGATCGCGGAGGAGGGCAAAACCCTCGCGGAACGTGCTCATGGGTCGAGGGCCCGGAAGTCGTCGCGCGCGAGCTGGCGCCAGCGGCGCTGGCGATGCGCGTAGAAGCCTCGCGCGAAGACCCAGATAACGGGGGCCAGAATCCCAGCGTCGAGCTCCAGATCATCGCGATAGTGGGTGCTATCACCGGCCCGCTCGATGGTAATGAGGTGATCCCATTTCGGGATCAGGCGGCTGTAGCCGTTGTCCCGGAGGCGCAGGCGATCGGCCGACTCATCGAAACTGATGCGCACGGCCTGGCGTCCGAACGGCAGCACCGTGAAGAGTCGGAGCCGATACCAGTGGGTCCCTTCCTCCCATTGAGCGCCGACCGCTGTTTCCGGCTCCGGGAGAAACCGGACAAGGGGCCAGGCGATGTGGAAGAGCAGTGCGGGGCGTTTCACCCAATGCACGGCAGCTTCGTAGCTGCAGGGCAGCTCCGTGCGCAAAGACAGCCGCATTACCCTTTCCTCTCCAGTTTGGAGGGCTGGGTGTTGCGCCTGGCCGCGGTGCTGCTCGAGTGGCCAGGTTGGCTTGTGAAGCGGTACAGGGCGAGCCATTGTTCGAAGCAGAGCGCAGCGGGTGGATCTTCGAGATGGAAGCGAAGGCGGCGAGCCAGAGTTTTCTGGTGACCTTTGCTCAGGTACGGACGCAACGCGCTCCGTAGGTCGCGGTGCTTGAAGGCGTCTTCAAGCAGCTTGAGGTAGTCGCGTCGTTGCGAAACCCCGATGAGGGGCTTCTGCCGACGATTCAGATGCAGCAATACGGAGTCCACGGCGGGTGGTGGAGAAAAGTCCTGCCGTCGCAGCCAGTCCCGGATCTCCAGATCCCAGAAAGGCTTCAGGCGCAGAGACCAGAGACTCTCCCGCTGAAAGGGACGACCGCAGAAGCGTTCCGCCGAGTCCTGCTGGATGACAAGCCAGGCTTCTTCCGGCGGCGTGTTCGTTTCCGTAAATCTGCGCAGCATGTCGGTTGTTTGCGCGTATGGCAGATTGCCCACGATCAGATATGGCTCCTCTGGCAGAGAAAACTCGAGGAAGTCTCCGCTGCGAATGTCTGCGCGCCCGCGATACTCGGCCGCGAGCCGGTTAGCGAGGAAGGCATCGAGCTCGACGCCGATGAGCCGGTCCGTGCGCTGCAACAGCCATTTCGTGAGCGCGCCACGGCCGGGTCCGATCTCGATAACGAGGTCGGAGGCTCTGATAGACGTGGCTTGAACAAGACGAGACGCGGCGGCGTCCGAGAGAAAGTGCTGAGAGAGTTCAGCCCGTCGTGACCGTGTGCGGCGTCGACGGCCGGACACGGTGGAAGGTATACACGCTGTTCATAGCGGGAGTATGGACCGACTCCGCGTTCCTGCCAACTGGTCAGTAGCTGCCCGGCGAGGTAGCTTTGGGTTCGTTGGTGCTTGGGGAGAAGGGGGTACACCAATGTTGGGGAAAGAAGTCTATGAAGTGCGGTTCTGCCGCCGTTGTGACAGCAACGTCTGGACGAAGCGTGCAAGAATTCATTGGCGTTGCAGTCAGTGCGGGAAAATCAGTCGGGATGAGGCAAAGCCGAGACAGGCTGCTCGGGCGCGTGCGTATGCGACGCAAGGATGATCCTTAACTCAGTAAGCTGGTAGATCACCCTCCGCAGATCGCGATGTAGTTGCTGAGTCCATTGCCTGATTCCTGACGCGGAATGGGGGTCGCGAGCTCCTGATCACAAGGACCTGCAAGGCGCTGTCTTGTCAGCCTTGTGCACCAGCACGATTTTCTCGTTTGAATGAGCGCTTTCGCCTTCAGCAGTTTTCGCCGTCATCGCCACGTACCAAACACCATCAGCTGCGAGTACTTCGCACAGATCCTGCCCGACCGATATCGGCAGTGGTTTTTCTGAGTACGAGAAGTCCTCAGGCCCAGGTGCCGCACAGGGGTCGTTGGTGTTTGTTGGCAGGAAGGCACTGGCTCGGGATTCGCGACCGTAATGAACGGTGTAACTTACGGCGCCTTCGATTTCGGTGCCGTCGCAGTTACCGGTGGTCTCTTGCCAACTGGGGCCGGCATACGCGACACCTCCGCAGGTCAGAATCAGCAATGCTATGGCGACGCGCATCTCCGTTACTCCCCTATAGCGCAACGTTGATCGTAGCACCTGTTTGGCTTGGCTGACGGAGAGGGTTTTAACCTGAAAAGGGAGCTGGTAGGCACGGGCGGATTCGAACCGCCGACCTCTGCCATGTCAAGACAGCGCTCTAACCAACTGAGCTACGCGCCTACTGAGGTCAGGCTTCGGAAACCGCCTTTCCGGGGTCCGAAACGGGCCGCTATCATACCGGAACGCCGCCGATTGCCAACTGCCGGCGCCCCGGATCAGTCAGCCTTCTTGAGCTCGCTGGCGATGCGCTTTTGTTCGGCGAACTCAGCCTTCAACCGCTCGATCTTTTCCGCCGGCATGGCATCGACGTTCATGAAGTCGACCTTCCAATCGTCATTCTCGGACCAGCGCTGCGGCGATGCGAGAGTCGTGCGCGGACCTGTTGCAGACTCAAAGAGCCCGAGGGCAAGGTCCAGGGTTTCCCGCTGCGAGTCGGGGTCTCGTGGTTTACCGGCAGAGTTGCCGAGCGGAAAGTCGCTCCAGAGATAGCGGGGCACGCCAGCCTGTTCAACGATGTCCTTCGCACAGCCCATGATCACCGTCGGGATTCCATGGGCTTCGAGATGACGGGCGATCAGACTCACGGTCTGATGGCAGACGGGTCAGCTCGGTACCAGGAGCGCGATGTCGGCGCGCTGATCGATGCAGGCATTAAGCGCGGCTTCCGCATCGACCTCAGTCGTGACCCGCTGGGAGCGGTTTGTAGGCACACCAACCAGCTCTCCCGCCAGGCTGCCGATGCGGCCGTCCGCGGCAGCGGCCTGCAACTGTGCGATCGGCAGCCAGCTTGCCGGGTCTTCCGCAGTCGTGTACTTCCGGTCGTAGCCGAGGTGAGAGATGCGCAGATCCGGAGTCGGCTCGACGGGCGTTCGATAGACGGTGAAGAATTTCGCGCCAGCGTTGTAGGCGGCACCTGGGCCCTGGTCTCCAAGCTCTGCGCGATAAGGCGCCGCCGTGGTGATCAAGGCCAGACGTGCTTCTGTGAGCGGCTTAGTGAGTGGGGTAAAGGGCACGTCGTCGTGTTCGGCCCAGTGGTAGGGCGGATAACCCAG
>JBCDDI010000451.1:0-3566 GCA_039180365.1 Pseudomonadota bacterium | reverse complement strand
GTTGTCGAAAACGGACGCCCGCGCCACAAGGCGACGCACGTCCTTGCCGGAAGCCGGATTGGCGACAATGCCTAGCGTGACCATAGTCAGGTGATCGGGAGTCAGACCCCGAGCATCTTCCTGGCTTCCGCAACAATGCGCTCAGCGTTCGGCACGTAGTGCGCCTCCAGCGCCGGACTGAAAGGCACCGGCGAGAACGGGGCGCCCACCCGGGCCACCGGCGCATCGAGGTAGTCGAAGGCGTGCTCCTGGATCTGGCTTGCAATCTCGCCGCCGAAGCCGCCGAAGCGCACGGCTTCATGGACGATCATGGCCCGGTGCGTCTTCCGCACAGACTCGACGACGGTGTCCGTATCGAAGGGTTGCAGGGTCCGGGGATCGATGATCTCCGCATCGATGCCAAGCTCAGCGAGGCCGTCTACCGCTTTCATGGCCTCATGGGTCATGCGACCGAGGGCAACGATGGTCAGGTTTTTGCCTTCCCGGAGGATGTTGGCCTTGCCGAGGGGAATCTCGTAAGCCTCCTCGGGGACCTCACCGGTGATCGCCAGGGACATCTTGTTCAGCACCACAATCACCGGGTTGTCGTCCCGGGCGGCGGAGATGATCAGCCCTTTCGCATCGTAGGGCGTTGTCGGCATCACTACCTTCAGGCCCGGCAGATGACAGATCCAGGCTTCCAGAGACTGGGAATGCTGGGCAGCGAGGCTTGCTCCGGCACCGGCCATAGTCAGCATGGTCACCGGCAGCGTGGCCCGGCCCCCGAACATGTAGCGCATTTTCGCGAGCTGATTGGCCACCTCGTCCATACATTCGCCGAGGAAGTCCATGAACATGAGGTCGATGATCGGTCGACAGCCCGTAGCCGCAGCCCCAACGCCGAGGCCGACGATGCCTTCCTCCGAAATCGGAGTGTCGATGATTCGCTCCGGGCCGAACTCCTTAAGCAGGCCGTTGTAGTAGCCGTAAACGCTGCCGGCACCGGCAACGTCTTCACCGGCCACGAAAGCCATTTCTTCCTCCTTGAGGATCTGCCGGACGCCATCGGTTATGGCGGCGACGTAGGGGAGGGTGCGTGGTTGTTGTGCCTGTGCTTCTGCCATGATGTCCCTCCTTAAGCGTAAACGTCTTCGAGCAGTGCTTCGGGGTCCGGCAGGGGACTCGAATCCGCGTAGGCCACGGCCTCCTGCACCTGCGCCGTCACTTCTTCGTGGATAGCGGCGGCGGCTTCCGGCGAGAGGATGTTCTGCTCCGCGAGCCGCGCTTCGAAGAGGCTGATCGGATCGCGCTGCTTCCACTCTTCCACTTCGTCGTCCGTCCGGTAATTCAACCCCATGCCGCGGACGCCGACGTGGTCGTAGAAACGATAGGTTTTACATTCGAGGAGCGTTGGCCCGGCGCCTTCGCGCGCGCGTTGGATCGCGACGCCGGCCGCCTCATAAACGGCAACCGCGTCCATGCCGTCGACAATCACGCCGGGCATGCCGTAACCGGCGGCGCGGTCGGCAACGTCAACGATGGCCTGGTGGTTCGACTGCGCCGTGTATTCACCGTAGCCGTTGTTTTCGCAGACGAAGAGCACGGGCAGCTGATAGAGCCCGGCCATGTTGGCTGCCTCGTGAAAGGAACCCTCGTTTGATGCGCCGTCGCCGAAGAACGTCACGGCCACGCGATCGGTCTTCCGATACTTGTTGGAAAATCCTGCACCGACGGCGATCGGCGGACCGCCGCCGACAATGCCGTTGGCGCCAAGCATGCCGAGCTCCATATTGGAGATGTGCATGCTGCCGCCTTTACCTTTGCAGTAGCCGGTGGCTCGGCCGTAGAGCTCAGCGAACATGGGGCCGAACTCGCCCCCCTTGGCGATGAGGTGGCCATGACCCCGGTGTGTGCTGGTAATCCAGTCTTTGTTGCTGAGGTGCACCATCACACCGGAAGCGACGGCTTCCTGGCCCACGTAAAGATGCAGCGCCCCCGGGATCTTGCCGTCTTCCATGAGCTTGCCGGCCGTTTCCTCGAAAATGCGGATGCGCACCATGCGCCGGTGGATGTCGAGCAGCGTGTCGTTGGAGATCTGTGAGTTCAAGGCATTCCCCCCGGAGAGCGTCAAGGGAAGAGATCTTATCCAATCTGCCGGGCACTAAAACAGTCAAAGCTGCTTTTTTCTTACCGGGCCCTCGACGTCCGAGACCTCGGTACCGAGGCTTCGGCGCTGCTCTGCGAGATTCCGGGACTTGGGTGAAAGCCAGCTGGGGCGGGGCTTGTAGACGTGGCCGGTATCAGTCGGCGGTGCTGCTGTCCGGGCGCTTCACCGTGGTCAGGACGTCCTGGTAGCTGCGCACCAGCTCCCGCTTGAGCCAGTCGAGCATCTTTTTCTCTGGAACCCGTGAACCCTGCACCAGCTTGGCGGCCGCCATGCCTTCCAGCAGGTAGGTGGTCAGCAGGTTGCCGCGGTCGAAGGCCTCCGAGAGCAGCAGGTCCGGAAAGATCTGCGTGGCGGCCTCATAGAGGGCTTTCTCAAATTCCGCGAGGGCCGGCACAAGCGCTGCTTCCAGCTCTTTGTCGGTGCGGGCGGCGACTTTCAGTTCATGGAACACCACCCACTCCGGCGAGTTCAGCTGCGCCCAGAAGGCGTCAATGCCTTCGCCCACGCGGGTGTGCTCCGCGCCGCGGTTGACCCGGCTCTCCTCTTCCATGAATCGCGCGAGGCGTTTGTCGCTGAGATAGCGGACGGCGGCTTTGATGAGATCGAAGCGGGTCGGGAAATGATGCAGCATCGCGCCGCGGGACACGCCGGCCTGGCGGGCAATGTTGTCCGTGGTGGTGTTGGCATAGCCGAGCTCATAGAAACAGCCGATGGCCGCATCGAGGATGGCCATGCGGGTCTGCTCGCTCTTTGTCTGTTGCCAGGTCTTCTCCGGGGAAGACGGCGCCTCCTCGAGAGTGGGTTTCTGCTCAGCTTTGCTTTTCACCGGGTGAAGTCCGTTGGAGAGTGGTGGCCGTGGTAGGCTCTGACGGGCTCAGTGTATGAGGGCACCTTGCGGGGGGGCAAGACGTGGCAGAAGACGCTGCAGGAGATTCAGAGATTCTGCTAATCACAAAGGGCCATCCCTTTGAGCGCGAACCGTTCTTTCAACTGTTTGATGCGCTACCAGGCGTCGGCTGGACACACGTCGAACATCCCGCGGCCGAGGCGCTGTTTTCCCCGGCTGGCGCTGAACCCTTCGATGCCTTTGTGCTCTACGACATGCCGGGCATCCGCTTCGCGCCTGGCGGCCCTGACTTTCCCGCACCCTCTGCTGAGCTTCGAGCCGGTTTTGGCGCACTCCTGGAAGCCGGTCAGGGTTTTGTGTTCCTCCACCATGCCCTGGCCGGCTGGCCTGCCTGGCCCGAGTACGGGGAGCTGATTGGCGGGCGCTTCCTCTACCTGCCGGCAGAAGTGAGAGGTGAAGCCCGGCTCGACTCAGGCTATCGGCACGGCGTCACTCACGAGGTGCGTTGTCTCCTTGAGCACCCGGTTACGGTCGGGGTCCCTGATAGTTTTCAGATCACCGATGAGCTTTATC
>JBCDDI010000450.1:0-3575 GCA_039180365.1 Pseudomonadota bacterium | reverse complement strand
GCGTAGAGCTTCTCCTTGCTGCCGAAGTGGTGCAGCAGCGCCTGCTTGGTCAGACCCAGTTCGGCGGCGATGTTAGCGATGCTGGTGCCGTAGAAACCCCGGTCAGCGAATTGCGAAATCGCGGTCTGGAGGAACTGTTCACGGGTACTGGCAGCCATAGCCGAATTTTAGCCCTGCCGTTGACAACTTACCACTTGGTAAGTATCGTTTAACTATTCCCTACCGATCGGTAAGGAAATCGGTAAGGAACTTAAAGACGGACGGTGAGCGCAGAGGGGATAGATGAACAGCAAACTGCAGGTGAAACTTCTGGACGAACTCGTCGAGCTGCAATCAACCCGGCAGCCTTACCTCGACGAGAACTGGGTGCGGGCCGGTATTGAGCGCTACTTCGACCCGGACCATTTCGAACACGAACGACAGGCAGCGTTCCTGAAAGCACCTCGAATAGTCCTCCACGGCAGCGAGCTGCTGGAGCCTGGTTCATTCCAGCGGCTCGAACACGCTGGCCGGCCGCTACTCGTCGTGCGCGGAGAAGACGGGGAGGTGCGAGCTTTTTACAACGTCTGTCGGCATCGCGGCGCACAGCTCGTCGGTGAGGAATCCGGCTGTAGCAAGCGCTTCAGCTGCCCCTATCACGCCTGGACCTGGAGCAACGAAGGCAAGCTGATTGGTGTGCCGCACGAAAAGACGGGATTTCCCGAGCTCGACCGCGAGACCCTGGGTCTCCACGCCCTGCCCTGCAAGGAGGACGCGGGTTGGATCTGGGTGTCCCACGAGACGGGCGCCGAACTGTCGATCGCCGATCATCTCGGCGAACTTTACTCGGAGCTTGTGGATCTGAAGATCGAGGACATGGCCATTTACCAGTCGGACAGCTGGGAGTTTCAGGCGAACTGGAAGCTCATCGTCGAAGGCGGCCTCGAGGCCTATCACTTCCGGGTTGCCCACCGGAACACGATCGCGCCGCTGTTCCTGGACAATCTGTCCTCCTACCAGTGTTTCGGCGATCACATTCGATCGGTTCTGCCGCGCAGCCACCTCGGCGAACTGCCTGAGCGCGCCGAGGGAGACTGGGACATCCACCGCTACGCCAACGTGCTTTACACGTTGTTCCCGACCACGCAGTTCCTGGTGCAGGAAGACCATCTCGCCTGGATTCAGCTGGAACCGCTGGCCGCCGACCGAACCCGGCTGCGACTCAGCACCGTGGTACCAAAAGCGGAGCTGACAGCGCGTGCGGAGCACTGGCAGAAAAACCACGATCTGACGGTGCGAACCCTCAAGGAAGACTTCGCCATCGGCGAGGGTATCCAGCGCGGCTTCGCCAGCGGCGCCAACTCACATATCAACTTCGGCCGCTTCGAAGGGGCGCTGGACCAGTTCAACCTGACGGTCGATCGGGCCATCGAGGGCGCGTCCCTGACCGCCTGACCAAACTGGCGGGGGCGTATCGGGTCGTTTGAGTAATGGTATCCAATCGGATACCATGTCGAGGATGGCCACACACCCAATCTCAAGCACTGACTCCACGGCTTCCCTGCTTCGCGCCGCGAGGGCCGAGGCACAGCTTTCCCTGCGGGAGC
Source organism: Pseudomonadota bacterium (assembly GCA_039180365.1). Classification (GTDB taxonomy): domain Bacteria; phylum Pseudomonadota; class Gammaproteobacteria; order Pseudomonadales; family Azotimanducaceae; genus SZUA-309. The sequence goes on along the minus strand of JBCDDI010000450.1, from coordinate 1,989 downwards.
TCGCCGACCGGGCAAACACCTCCCACGCCACCCTCTCCGCCTATGAACGGGGTCGGAAGGTGCCGTCCATCACCACTTACCTGCGCATTCTCGAGGCCTGCGGCAACGCCGTGGATATCCGCCTGAATCCTCGCGTTCGAGAACGGGATGGGATCCCGCGCGGCGAGGAACTGCAAGCCGTCCTCGCCCTGGCAGCGCAGTTTCCTGTGCGCGCATCCCGTCATCTTGAACTGCCGGCCTTTCCTCATGGATGACCTGGTCGAGAAGATCACCGCCCTGCACGAGACGCTCAAGGAAAGCGATGTGCCGCATGCCTTCGGCGGGGCCCTGGCCCTTGCCTGGTGCACCGAACGCGCCCGGGGCACCATCGATATCGACGTCAATCTGCTGATTCCCGCCGAGGATTGGGAACGGGCCCTGGCGGTGTTACCTCAAGGCGTGAGAGTCACCAGTAAAGATCGGCAGCTCCTGAAACGCGACGGTCAGGTGCGCGTCTGGTGGGATAAAACGCCGCTGGACCTGTTCCTGAATTCCACGGACTTCCACGACGGCATTGCGGCGCGCGTCCGCTGGGAAACGCTCGGCGGCCAATCGCTGCCGTTCCTGTCCTGTTTCGATCTGGCCGTCTTCAAAGCCTTCTTCAATCGCACCAAGGACTGGGCCGACCTTGAAGAAATGGCGGCAGCGGGCACGCTCGATCGGACCCGCGTGCAGGCAACGCTGATCGGCTACCTCGGCGCCGATGACGAAAGAGTCAGCCGGCTCGCCGACCTTTAGGATACCGCTCCAGAAGCAGCGCCGGTCTCCCTGACGTCGACCGCATTGCCAGCCGTAGTCCTCGTTGACAGTGCTCCACTGAGCCTCGAAGATCCCGGCTTAACCCTCCAGCTGGGAACACGTCATGCACAACATCCCCGTGCGCAGAATGGAATTCGAGAGTCGGTCGGCCGACGATTTCGACCCTAAGTGGATGGCGAACGACATTATCCAGTCGTACCTGTCCACGGGTGTCAGCCTCTACGTCGCCTATCTGGAGCCTTTCCTGGTGAAGTCCATGCGCCGGGTGCTGGATCAGATTACGGACGACGTGCTTCGGGAGAACGTCGATCGTTTCGCCCGTCAGGAAGCCCAGCATTACATGCAGCACGAGCGCTTCAATCAGGCCATTCTCGGCCAGGGTTATCCGGGCCTGCAGGAGCGCTTTGATCTGTTGAAGGCGGACTTCGCGAACTTCCTGGCGAATCGCAGCGACAAATGGTGCGTGGGTTTCGTGGAGGGCTTTGAAGCGCTCACCACCCAGCTCGCCCTGGAGAGCCTGAAAGCCCTCGGCCGCGACCACCCGCAGACCGATAAACGCTTCGCCGCACTCTTCGAATGGCACATGGCGGAAGAGATCGAACACCGCGACGTCGCCTTCGATATCTACGAACACCTCTACGGGGATTATCTGTTCAGAGTCAGGATGTGTTGGATTGCCCAGCACCACATTCTGAGCTTCATCAGCGACTGCATGAAAATCATGTCGACTGTAGACGCGGAACGCCACGGACCCAGCTATCAGGTCACGGACACGCAGCGCTCCATGCTCTGGGTGGTAATGGCGCCGAAGATCCTGAAAACCATGACGCCCTGGTACTCACCGCACAGCTATGACGTGCCCGACACCATCGCCAATCTGTCGCAGAAGCTCTCCGCGGAGGCGACGTCCGTTAACTGATCAGCCCGGCCTCGCTATCCGTCCACGGCGGCCCTACAGCCGCGGATGACCTCGCTCAGGCGCCCTTCTCCGGCGCCGCTTCGTTGTAAACATGCACGTCGCGTTGCGGGAACGGTATGGAGATACCTTCCGCATCGAAACGCATCTTCACTTCCCGGGTAATGTCCCAGAAAAAGATGATGTAGTTGATAGTTTTCATGAATCCAAAGGCGATGCAGTATCCCGGGACCGAGGGAATGGAGAGCGCGGCGCGGATGCTGATGGGAGATCGC
>JBCDDI010000449.1:0-3578 GCA_039180365.1 Pseudomonadota bacterium | reverse complement strand
GGGGCATGGCGCATCCCGGTGCCCTTGCGGCTCGTGTTGGCAGCGGCGTGGTTGAACTCCTGGTTGCCGATCTCCACGCGCTGCGGGCTTTCGATGGTGTGAGCGGCGAGGCTCGATGGATCGAGCGGAATGTGCTTGGCGTCAGCGATCTTGGTTCTGTGCTGGCGGTGTCCGTGGATGGCAACGATCTGCTGCTCAGCTCCTTTACGGACAACAACGTTCGCGTCTGGGACACGGAGGCGCGGCGCACGCGGGCTCGCATCGACAATCTGCAGATGCCGGTGAGCGCCATTCGCTATGGCGGCAACATTCTCGTCGCTGAGTATCTGGCGGGTCATGTGAAGATGATCGGCTCAGATCTACCGCGGGTGATCGCCAGCGGTCTCCAGGCTCCGACGGATCTGCTGACGGATGGCGATCGGCTATGGGTGAGTGATCGTACCGCCGGCACGGTGCTGCAGATCGGCGCCGGCGGCGAACGCATTGAGCCGGTTGTCCTTGCGGCCAATCTCGAAGCGCCGGAGGGCCTGGCGCTCTGGCGCGGCCGGGTGCTGGTGCGGGAAGGGGAAAGCGGTCGGGTTTACCTGCTTGGCGGGGAAGTCCCTGAGCTGCTGGTCACCCTCGGGGCCGGGTCTCCGCCGGCTTCCGACGCGCAGCCGCCTTCCATGGTGCTGAATGACCTGGTGGTTGTCGGCGACCGGCTCTTTGCCGCTAACGAGCTGGAACGCACCCTCGTGGTTGTGGATCTGGCCGGGTTCGTGGATGGCTGAACGCAGCTGGAACCAGCGTAGCTAGAACCAGCGCAGGTACAGAAAACCCAGTGTTGCCGCGCCGAGGAGCACCACAGCGAACTGATTCCAGCGCAGCAGCGCTTTGCCCGGCCGATGCTCGGGCGGGACGTTGCTGCCCGAGACAACGCGGCCGTTCGCCCAGGCGACGATGGGGGCTGCGAGAAATCCGGTGATTGTGACGATGTCGATGAAGGCGGCGAAAGAGCGCATGAAGAAGGCGAGCACGATGCAGGCGCCGCTGATAACAACGACCAGCGCCGGTAGATAGAGCGCCCGGGCCGCTGTTTCGTCGGCGCCACCGCCGCGAAGCTCGATGAAGAACTCGGCAAGAAAGCGCGGAAAACCATCAACGATGGCGAGCAGCGTTGAGTACATAACGGCAAAGGCGGCCAGGGTGACGATGGCCGTGGACCAGTCGCCAATGGTCCTGGCGTAGAGATCCACAAAACCCGTCACGAAGTCCGCGGAGGCGCCCGGCAGCACGGTCGCTGAGCCATGCAGCACGGCGGCGCCCATGATCAGGAAGCAGAGGGCAAGGAGTACGCTGGCGCCGTAACCGAGATTGAAATCGAAGCGCGCTGCGGCAACCCCACCGGCTTGCTTTCGCGCCAGGATCCAGGCCGCGAGCATCATGGCTGCCGTGTTACCGATCGGCATCCAGCCGGATACGGCAATGGCAAAGGCGGCATTCTCCCGAGTCAAGGTAAAGGCAGGCCACAGCGAAGGCTGATTCGCGAGTACCGGCAGCGAGCTGAGCGTGGCGGTCAGCGTGAGCAGGCTGAAGACGGCCACGAGCAGGCCGGTGATGGAAACGAGCACGCCATAGCGACCAATGGCGACCAGAGCAGCCGTTGCCAGGAGCACGCCGCCTGTGGCGAATACGGGATCGACGCTGGTGCCGAAGAGCCATTGACCCAGGGCCGCGGTGACCAGACTGACGCCGGCCACGGCCGCCACCGCTTCGATGGCGGACGTCAGAAACATCACGATCACGAGAGCACGCCCCTGGCGACCATAGCCGCGGACGAGGTTCTCGCCGGTGGCTGCCGCGTAGTCGGCGGCAAAGCGGAAGAGCGGATACTTCAGCAGGCAGACGAGGATAACGAGCCCGGCCAGGGTCAGACCGTAGGCGGCACCGGCGCGCGTGGACTGAACCAGATGCGAGGTACCCACGGCGGCGGCGGCAAAGAGCAGGCCCGGACCAAAGCGGAGGTGCAGACGCGTGAGGGAGGCGGTGACGGTGTTCATATGGCTACAATACGCGCCTTTTTTGCAATTGCCTGAATGGGAGACACCATGGAAGACGTATATATCGTAGAAGCCGTCCGCAGTCCGATCGGCCGCCGCGGCAAAGGTCTGGCGGGGCTGATGCCGGCCGACCTGCTCGGCGCTGTGCAGGCTGCCGCTCTGGAGCGCTCCGGTATTCCGGCGGAGAAAGTTGGCCAGGTGATCGGCGGCTGTGTCTCTCAGGTCGGCGAGCAATCCTTCAACATTGCCCGCATCGCCTGGCTGTCGAAAGGTCTGCCGGAAGAAGTGGCGGCGACCACCGTGGACTCGCAGTGCGGCTCGAGCCAGCAGGCGACGTCTCTTGGCGCGGCCATGGTCGCCTCCGGCATGGAAGATGTGGTGATGGCCTGTGGCGTGGAAATGATGACCCGCGTCCCCCTTGGCTCGAACATGAAAGACGGTGTGCCTATGGGGGAGTCCTACATGTCCCACTATCAGCCCACCAGTCAGTTCCAGGGCGCCGCGATGATTGCTGAGGAGTATCAGATCTCCCGCGGTGATACGGACGCCTTTGGTCTCAAGAGTCAGCAGAACGCCATCAAGGCCTGGGAAGAAGGCCGGTTCGATCGTGAAGTAGTGCCCGTGGAGGCGCCGGTGCTGAACGAGAAAGGTGAGGCGACCGGCGAGATGCAGACCATCAGCCGCGACGAAGGGCTCCGGGAAACGTCCCTCGAGGCCCTGGGCTCACTCGACCCGGTGCCGGGCCAGGAAGTCCACACGGCAGGGACCAGTTCTCAGGTCTCGGACGGTGCCGCGGTGGTGCTCATGGCCAATGCGAAAGCCGTTGCCGAGCTGAACCTGAAGCCGCGGGCGCGCATTGTCGCGACCACCCTGGTTGGTGTGGATCCGGTGACCATGCTGAAAGGCCCAATCCCTGCATCCCGAAAGGTGCTTGATCAGGCCGGGCTCAGCGTCGAAGACATCGACACTTTTGAAGTGAACGAGGCTTTTGCGTCCGTTGTGCTCGCCTGGGAGAAGGAACTGAATCCGGATCCCGAGAAGGTGAACCCGAACGGTGGCGCCATCGCTCTTGGCCATCCCACCGGTTCAACCGGTGCGCGTCTCATCACCACGGCGCTGCATGAGCTTGAGCGCAATGATGGCCGCTATGGACTGATTGCCATGTGCTGCGGCGGCGGTCTCGGGACCGGCACCATTATCGAACGTCTGGACTAGCAGCGTGCTCAAGATCGGCATGCATGCCGGTCCCCAGGATCTCAGCATCGAGGAGCTGAAGCGCCTCTGGCGGACCGGCGACGAGAACGGGTTTCATTGGATCTCTGTATGGGATCACTTCTATGCGAACCCGCTTGTGGACCGGAACAACCCCTGCTTCGAAGGGGTTGCCGCCATGGCAGCGCTGGCTTCCCTGACCCGGAACGTACGCGTGGGCTGCCTTGTCTTCTGCGCGCTGTTCCGGAGTCCGGCGATGCTGGCGAAAGCGGCGGTCACCGTGGATCATCTGTCGGGCGGACGGGCAGAGATCGGTGTGGGTGCCGG
>JBCDDI010000448.1:0-3580 GCA_039180365.1 Pseudomonadota bacterium | reverse complement strand
GTCAGGTCCCGATTCATGCTCTGGGCGAACTGGGAAATGCTCTCTGCCAGACGTTCGAGTTCGGGCAGTTCGGCAGTTTGCGTCTTTTCGGCGTTGTCGACCGGCACGGAATTGCCGTTCACCGGCGCGTCCTGGCCGGCAGCCACAGGTGCGCTGGGCCGGCTGCGACCCGGATCGGCGGGAGCTCCCGCGCGTGTGACTATGGATGTGACATCTAGCATGGTCTTCCTCCAAACAAGACCCGCTGTTCTAAGGACGTTCGGGTCAGGCGTTTTCCTGACCCGATCGAGCCCTCATCCGTTAGTACCCGCGTCCTTTAAGCGCTGAGGCGCTCCCTTCAGAGCACCCCTACGCCTAACTTACTGGAGCAGACTCAGAACAACCTGGGGCTGTGTGTTGGCCTGAGCCAGCACGGCGATGCCCGCCTGCTGCAGAATCTGCGCCTTGGTCAGCGATGCAGTTTCAGCCGCGAAGTCCGCATCCTGAATCCGACCGCGGGAAGCGGACAGGTTCTCGGAGACGGCCTGCAGACCGGAGATCGTCGACTCGAAGCGGTTCTGGATGGCACCAAGCTCGCTGCGCAGCGTGCTGATGACTGTCAGAGCCGAATCGACTCGGGAGATCGTGTTGTTGGCATCGGCAACGCTGGTCACGTTGGACGTGGACAGCGTGTTGGTATCCAGGGCAACCGTGAAGTTGGCAGAGCCGAGGCCAAGGTTAGTACCGTCACCGGTAAGGATGATGTTCTCATTCGCCGTGAAGGTAACGCGGCCACCGTTCACTGCCGTGGCATCGGTGCTGGTAGCCGTTGCGTTGGCAACGCTGCCAATGGTGCCGTCGAGAAATTCGACGCCGTTCACCGTGGAAGCCCCACCGGCACCCGCAGTAATACCGCCACCGGCAGCACCACCCGTGGTCTGACCTATGATGATGTCGCGGCCGTCGGCAGCTGAGAGCCGCAGATCGCCACCGGAGAGCGCAGCAGTCACGCCCGTGTTGGAAGACTGGGCGTTGATCGCAGCCGCAATCTGCGACGTGGTCAGTACGCCGTTGGCGTTCTGGTCATAGGAAGCAAAGATGTCCTGACCATTGACACGCAGGCTGTAGAGGTCACCGGCAGCCGTGCCCGTCGTATTCGCAATGGCAAGCTCAACATTGGTGGCGGCCGTGACCGTCAGGCCCGAAACACCAGAGTTGTTGATGGCTTCGGCCTTGGCGAAGGCACTGCCAGCATTCTGGCCCGCGCCGGTACCGGCAACAGAGGCACCGATGGTCACCGCCGCGTTAGAGCCGACCTGAATCGTGCTCGAACCGGTGAGCGCCGTGGTGTTTACCTCCGTGGCGGAAGTTGCCGTCGCAACCTGACCAATCTGGTTGGTACGAACGCTTGTGCCGAGGCTGATGCTGATCGTTTCGCCAACGTTGGCGCCAACCTGGAAGGTGGCGTTACCGAGCGAACCGTCCAGAACCTTCTGGCCGTTGAAGGAGGTCTGCTGGGCAATCCGGTCAATCTCGTCGAGGCGCTGCTGCACTTCGTTGTCGAGAGCAGCACGGTCCGAAGCCGAGTTCGTGACGTTTGCCGACTGAATAGCCAGCTCACGGATCCGCTGCAGGTTGTTGGTCAGCTCCCCGAGGGCGCTCTCAGCCGTCTGGGCGAGAGAGATACCGTCGCTGGCATTTCGCACCGCCTGGTTGAGACCCCGGATCTGCGTCGTGAAACGCTCGGCGATGGCGAGGCCGGCGGCATCGTCTTTCGCGCTGTTGATCCGAAGACCCGTAGACAGACGTTCAAGCGAAGTTGCCAGGGTGCTCTGGGAGGCATTGAGGTTCCGTTGCGCGTTGAGCGACAGAACGTTGGTATTGATTCCAAGGGCCATGAATAACTCTCCTTTAAGTTGTTCACCATCAGCCGTTTCTGAGTGGTCAAAGGACATGCCCCGACGGGGAATCACTCACCACTTGAACCTCTTTATCGGCAGAGCGGGGAAAACCTTAGGGATTTCGGGGGTTTTGCGGACCCGTTAACAGTTACACCGTGCACGGGAACGAGGCGAGGCAGGGAGAAGACGCGTAAGGCGCTCTGTCAGACCCGGACTGGGGAGAACTTGTTGCAGAGACGGTGCTTTTCCGGGAAACGGCGCGCCGCCTCGCCCTCAGTCAGGTTTCGCCCGGCAGACGCCGCGCGACCCAGGACCCAGGCTCCGCTTAGAGGAAGTTGAACAGCGACAGCCCCTGCACGCGCGTGTAGGTCTGCTGCGCGGCCTGCAGCCCCGTCAGCTGCAGATTGAGACGACCCACGGCCTCGGCGAAGTCGAGATCGCGAATGTCAGAACGGGTCGTTTCGAGCTGCAGTTCGTACTCGTCGTTGGCACGATCCTGCGTATCGAGCATGTTCAGGCGCGTGCCAACCTCTGTGCGGAGCTGAACGAGCCGATCAATACCCTGATCGAGGTTTGCAAGACCGGCGTTGAGTGCTGAGCGGGTCTGAGCCCGTTCGGCCGGACTCTGGCCTGTGTTCTCAAGCGCTAGGGCAAGGGCGTCGAGCGTCGCGAACATGTCGCGATTCACACTCGGCGTCACGTCGAACACATCAGCAACGGCCGGCTCACCATCAACGCGGACTTCAATACCGCGAAAAGCGATGCTCTCGCCGGCGGTAAAGGTGCCGCTCGCGACCACCGTGCTTCCGGAATCGAGTACCTGGTAGCTGTCCGCCGCCGTAAACTGAATTCGATAGCTGTCGCCGTCGTAGGCGGAGGGATCGATGACGGAGCCTGGTACAACAACGCCGGTGCCTGTATTTGCCGGTTCCGCAGCCACTTCGAAAGTGCCGTTGCCGCTCGGCACCTGCGCAAAGACTTTTGAGCCCGGGTCACCGTCGCTGATGCTCTGCGACTCAGAGATCCGCAGCAGCCGTTGCCCCTGATCGCCGTTGTAAACAACGCCGCTGGCATCGCGGGAGAACGGCTGCGTGCGACTGCGATAGCCGCTGAAGAGATACTCACCCTGGCCGTTCTGGCTGTTGGCCACTTCCAGAAGCGAATCGGCCAGCTGACGAATCTCCGTGGCGATCAGACCCCGGCTTTCTATCGTCTGGGTATCGTTGCTGCCCTGCACGACGAGCTCCCGGGCCCGCTGCATGACCTGCGTGGCGCTGGCCAGCGCGTTGTCCTCAAGGGAAAGACGCACCCGCGCAAGCTCGCCGTTTTATCGAAACTGACCAATTCGATCAAGGGTCGCATCAAGCTCCATGATCCGCTGCGTGCCGAGGGGATCATCAGAGGGATTGATGATCCGATTGCCCGTGGAGATCTGCAGCTGCGTCTGGCTCAAGGTGCTCTGCTGATTAAGGATCGCGTTGATGGCCATGCGCTGCATGGCTGCAGTAGAAATTCTCATGGCCCGCTCCCTAGCGTCCCGCCACGGACAGGAGCGTCCGGAACAGCGTATCGGCCACGCTGATCATCTGCGCGGAGGCCTGATAGGCCTGCTGAAAGCGCAGCATGTTGGCCGCCTCTTCATCGAGGTTCACTCCGGAGGTTGCCAGCTGATCATTCAGGGCCCGCTCGGTAATGGCTGT
>JBCDDI010000447.1:0-3591 GCA_039180365.1 Pseudomonadota bacterium | reverse complement strand
CGTGCTCATGCGACATCTACCGCCGGTCGTGGCCCTGGTGCTAACCGCCGCCATTGGCATCGGCGCCGGTGTCATCATCGGCAGTCTGCTCGTGGTCAAAGACAGCGACACCCTCTTCGAAGGTTATGCGACACCGATCCTTGGGCTCTTCTTCGGAACCCTCGGCATTCTCTTTTTTCAGACCCAGGAACGCCTGAAAGAGTCGCGAACGCGACTGGCCGAGGCGGAATCCGAACGGCTGACCCGGGAGAAGGTTTTCCTGGAGACAGAACTCAAGCTGCTCCAGGCGCAGATCGAGCCGCACTTTCTGTTTAACACCTTATCCAACGTTATTGGCATGATCCGGGAGGATCCGGCAGCCGCCGAGTCCACGCTCCTGCGGCTGACGACGCTGTTGAGGAGCAGTCTCCAGCGCACCCGCAAAGCAGTCATCACCCTCGACGATGAACTCACCATCATCGAAGCGCTCCTCGCTATTAACGGCATACGCATGGGTAAACGGCTCAGCTGGCGTATCGATGTCGATGCAGAGCTTCGCACCCTGCCGATACCGCCCATGCTGCTTCAACCTCTCGTCGAGAACGCCGTGAAACACGGCATCGAGCCGCTGGAAGCCGGCGGCGAAATCACCGTGAGCGCCAGCGCATCTGAGCAGACGCTGACGGTGCGGATCAGCGACGTGGGCAACCGCCCGACCACAAATACCAGGAACGGAGGCTATCCCGCTGAAGGCTTCGCCGTGGGCATAGCCAATGTGCAGGCACGCCTCGCAGCCCTCTTCGGCGACGCCGCCCGGCTATCGCTCACTGAGAACAGCCCTTCGGGTACCGTCGCCACGCTGACGCTGCCAGTCAACCGAGCGACGGAAGCAATAGCGGCGAACACCCCGGCAACGGCAACTCAATCGTGACCACCGCTCTGCTCGTCGATGACGAAGAAACCCTGAGCCGCTATCTGGCCCGAAAACTCGGCGAGCTCTGGCCGGAGCTCGAAGTCCTCGGCAGCGCAACGAACGGCCGGCATGCCCTGGCCATGGCCCGTGAACTAGCCCCGGATATCGTTTTCCTCGATATACAGATGCCCGGTCTGACAGGTCTGCAGGTTGCCGAGCAACTCCACCCTGAAGTTCGCGTGGTCTTCGTGACCGCCTTCGACAGTTACGCAGTCAACGCTTTCGAAGCCGCCGCCGTCGACTACCTGCTCAAACCCGTGGACGACGATCGGCTCAAGAGAACGATCGAACGTCTGAAGAGGGTGAGCAGCAGAGACCAGACGGAGGCAGTTCGCGAAGTGCTGCGTCAGTTTACGCGGGAACCGGGCACCTACCTCGGCTGGGTGCGCAGCCAGCAAGGTGAAAGCACCGAACTCGTGCCCGTGGAATCGGTTTGCTACTTCAAAGCTGAAGGTAAGTACACGTCCGTGCTCACGGCAACGCATGAATACCTGATCCGCACCAGTATCCGCGCCCTCGAAGAACAGCTCGATCCGAGCGTGTTCTGGCGCGTACACCGCGGTCTGATCGTACGCGTCGCGGAAATCAGGGCGGCCAGACGCGACCTGCGAGGCCGCTACGAACTGACACTACGCTCCCGACCGGAACCTTTGCGAACCTCGGCCAGGTACGGACATCTATTCCGCGGCATGTAACACTGCCGAACCCGATCAGCTGGCGCGAAGCTCATGAGCCGTACCGTAGAACCGAAAAACGCCGTTGTGGTGCTTCTCGACAGCACCAACCGGCACATGCTCGGCTGCTACGGCGGCAGCGAATTCGAAACACCGAATCTCGACCGCTTCGCCGCCCGCGCAACCCGCTTCGACAACCACTTCGTCGGTTCCCTGCCGTGTATGCCGGCCAGGCACGACATTCTCGTCGGCGCCCTCGACTTTCTCTGGCGACCCTGGGGTTCCATCGAGCTCTGGGAAGAACCGGTAACGGCACCGCTTCGGGAGCAGGGTGTTACCACGATGCTCATCAGCGATCACCCGCACCTTTTCGAGACCGGCGGTGAAAACTATCACACGGAGTTCCGCGGCTGGGACTACGTCCGCGGCCATGAGAACGACCCCTGGAAAACGCGACCGGATCCCTCCTGGCTCGGTGCTCCGGCACTGCCCGCAAGCTCAGGGCACGGCCAGTACTACAACGTCACCCGCACCTGGTTCAAAGAAGAGGCCGACTTTCCAGGGCCAAAAACCATGCAGGCGGCAGCGGACTGGATCACCGGCCACGCGAGCGACGGGGAAGCAGCCCCATTCCTGCTGTTCGTTGACGAGTTTGATCCCCATGAACCCTTCGACACGCCGGCTCCCTGGGCAAACCGCTACGACCCGGACTGGTCCGAGGAGCTGCTGATCTGGCCCCCCTATTCCATCAAGACAACGGAAAGAGGCCTTCTCAGCGAGCGTGAGGCACACCACGTTCGCGCCAACTACGGTTCCAAGCTCTCCATGATCGATCACTGGTTCGGTCGGCTCTTCGACACGCTGGATGCCTGCGATCTATGGGACAGCACTGCCGTTATTGTCTGCACGGACCACGGCCACTATCTCGGCGAACGGGACATCTTCGGAAAACCCGCGGTGCCGATTTTCGAAACCATGGGTCACACGCCCTTGCTGGTGAGCTGGCCCGGCATCGCCCCCGGCCAGGTTGATGCCCTGACCACAAATGTCGACATCCACGCGACCCTCTGCGATCTCTTCGGGGTGACCCCTGGCCATGTGACTCACGGCCAATCGCTGCGGCCGCTGCTGGAAGGCACTGCCAGCTCAATCCGCGAATGGGCGGTTTCCGGCATCTACGGACGCTGGGTGCACGTGCACGACGGCCGACACAAATACGCCCGCTGTCCAGTCAGCGACGACAACCTGCCGCTGTCCATGTGGTCGAATCGCTGGTCCACCATGCCGGTGGCGCAGATGCCATCGCTCAAGCTGCCGAAACCGAACCGCAACGCCTTCCTGGATTTCATGCCGGGCTCGGATGTGCCGGTGATCCGTCAGCCCTTTCAACCGGGAGACCTGCTGCCCTACTGGTGCGCGGGCCAGAAAACAGACTGGCACTGTCTCTACGATCTGCACAACGATCCCGAAGAGCTGGAGAACCGCCTTGGCGGCGCGGAAGAAGCCCGGCTCCAGGATCTCTTGCGCACGGCCCTCGAGGAGCTCGAAGCGCCAGCAGAGCAGCTTATGCGGCTCGGGCTCTAGAACAGATCGGCGGCAAAACTGCCCGTAGAGACAAGCTGTGTACGACCGCCCACACGCAGGGAGCCATCAACGTCCAGATAGAGACGCGACGGCCTCTGCATCTCCACCCCCTGATCCACGACGGCTTTAAAGGGCGCCCCCTTCAGCTCGCGAAGATAGGCGGCAAAGGCCGTGTTCGCGCTGCCGGTCGCCGGGTCCTCACGAATCCCGCCGGTATCGAAGAACATGCGGCTCGCATAGTCTGCGTCGGGACCGTAGGCCTCGCTGGTGAAGACAAACACACATTGAACGGAGAGGCCCTCGGCCAGGTACCTGGCATGGAGTTCGCCATTCAACTGTGCGGCTTTCAGGGCGCTGAGGTTTTTCACCCCAATGAGGATG
>JBCDDI010000446.1:0-3606 GCA_039180365.1 Pseudomonadota bacterium | reverse complement strand
GTCATCCGTGTGCCTTCCCGATAAGCGGTAAGCTGATTGACAGTATAGGCGCTTGGCTGCCCGGAAACATTGGGGTACCCGGCCGCTCTGTTGCCGCCGCCGTTGGGTGAGTGACAGGCAATGCAGGCCGCTACGCCTTTTTCCGCGATCCCGGCACGGTAGATCTGCTCGCCCAGGGCCAGGGTCGCATCCTCGGCGTCCGTCTGATTCACCTTGCCCGGCAGGGACGCGTAATAGGCGGCGATGTCCATGAGATCCTGGTCGGACTTGCCATTCAGCTGGCCGGTCATGAGCAGAATCTCGCGCTGGCCGTCGCGAACCATTTGCAGCTGGGTGAACAGGTAGCGCTCATTCTGCCCGCCCAGGTGCGGGTAAGTCGGATCGATGGGCGTGGAGCCGTCCTGGCCGTGGCAGGCCGCGCAGGCGAGTGATTGGGCTTCGCCGGCTGCCGGATCGCCGCCGCCGTCGGCCCAGGCCGAGCCCATGAACGCTGCAGCCAGTACCGCGGCTAGCGCGCTGGCCAGAGTTTTCCCCACCCGGGGCCCCAGAGGTCGTGACGCCATTGGTGATAATGTCCTATACACTGCTTGATTGGTCGCTTCACGGGACGCGGAAGCGTCGGCGAAATGCCGGCCGCGAAGTATATAACAATAGCCATCACATCACAGGCCTCGGAAGTCGGTGTGAAAGCCTGAACGACCGGGGACCAACTGTCCGACCGAGCGCTGATGAGCAGAGACAACAGAAAGGGTAAGGACGGTGGCCGGGATGCCCCCCGGATCAACGTCAGCTTCGCCAAGAGCGCGGCGAAACTCTCCCAGTGCCCGGAACCGAACGGCCCGGAGATCGCCTTCGCCGGGCGCTCGAATGCGGGCAAATCCTCCGTGCTGAATCGGCTGACGGGCTCAAGACGCACCGCCAAGGTGAGCAAGCAGCCCGGACGAACCCAGCTCCTGAACTTCTTCGACGTAGCCGGCGGTGGCCGCTTTGTGGATCTGCCGGGCTACGGCTACGCCCGGGCTGAAAAATCTGCCCAGGCCGCCTGGCAGCGAACCGTTAACGATTACCTTTCACACCGGGACGCGCTCACGGGCGTTGTCCTTGTCATGGACATCCGCCACCCGCTGCAACCCTACGATATTGAACTCATTGAATGGGCGGCACCGTCGGAGCTGCCTCTGCGCATCCTCCTGAACAAGGCCGACAAGCTGAAGCGCGGCGCCCAGGGCAAAGTGCTGCAGCAGGTCCGCAACGCGGTGGCCGGCGCGCCGCTGACTTCCGTGCAGACTTTTTCCGCGCAAACCGGTCAGGGTGTGCCGGAGCTGGTAAGCACCCTCAGCGACTGGCTGTCGGTCGAGATTGTCTTCGACGAATCCGGGCCCTTCGAAGCTCCGGTGACCGGTTCCGATCCGGAGCACTGAAGCCGGTGGCCGGCGGCGCCAACTCGCTGCAACGCCGCTCTCAGACCCAGTATCTCTCTGACCTGACCCTGTTTAACCGGGCCGCTAGGCTTTCGCGTGCAGCTGCACGGGCAGTTCGGCGTAGCCACGGATGAAATTCGACCGAACCCGCTGCGGCTCGCCCACCACTTCCACATGGTCAAAGCGCTCGAGAATCTCCTCCCAGAGCACGCGGAGCTGCATTTCCGCGAGCCGATTGCCCATGCAGCGGTGCAGGCCGAAGCCAAAGGAGATGTGGTTGCGGGCGTTCGGCCGGTCGATGATGAGGTCGTTCGCGTGATCGAACTTTGTCTCATCCCGATTGCCCGAGGCGTACCACATGATCACCCGATCACCGGCGCGAATCGTTTCTCCCCCAACCTCCACGTCCTGCAGGGCTTTGCGCCCCATAAAGGCCAGCGGCGTCTGCCAGCGGATGATTTCGGCAACCATATTCGGGATCAGGCTTTTATCCGCCCGGAGCTTGTCGAACTGCTCCGGAAAACGGTTCAGCGCCAGCACCCCGCCGGAAATTGAATTCCGGGTGGTGTCGTTGCCGCCGATGATGAGCAGCATGATGTTGCCCAGGTACTCGCTCGGATTGTCGACCATGTTTTTTGTGGCCTCGCCGTGGATGAGCAGCGAGATGAGGTCGAAGTTTGGTTCTTTGCCCACCCGCTGGTGCCAGATGTCCGTGAAGGTGGCGAGGCACTCGGCCATCTCTGCCTGACGCTGCTCAAGGGTGAGTCCCGGGATCGTGGCGATATCGGACCAGCGCGTGAGCCGGCGGCGCTCTTCGAAGGGAAAATCGAAGAGGGTGGCGAGCATCTGGGTAGTGAGCTCAATGGAGACTTTATCCACCCAGTTGAAGGTCTCACCGACGGGCAGGCTGTCGAGGATGCGTCCGGCGCGTTCGCGAATCACCGATTCCATCTGCGCGAGATTCTTCGGCGCCACCACGGGGCTTACGGCCTTGCGCTGCTCGTCGTGCTTCGGCGGATCCATGGCAATGAAGCTCGACCCGGGATTGTTCGTATCCGTGGTCGTATCAAAGAAGCCGATGCCGCTCGCAGAAGAAAAGGCGCCGTGGTCCTGATCCACAGCCTTAATGTCGTCGAAACGGGTGATGGACCAGAAAGGGCCGTAGCGGGATTCCGCCGTGTAATGCACGGGGGCTTCTTTTCGCAGGCGCTCGAAATAGGGCCAGATGGCATCGTGCTGCATGAGGTGCCAGTTACTGACATCCAGCTCCTCAAGGGGCACCTTCCAGGCGCGGGCCAGCATCTTCTCCCGAGGGGTGTCTGCGGTAACCGCCTCAGTCTCTATCGCTTTCGCTTCACTCATTAACGAGCCCTCCTTCCTCTTTACCCCTTGGTTCCGCTCTTCTACTGCGCGAATCCTCTCTCGAACCCCCTATATTGAACCCTCAGGCGATCAGGCGCGAGTGAGCGACTGATCCTCCATGAGCGCATCGAGCTGCTTCTGCACCGCCTTGGCCCAGCGCGGGTGCGTGAGCACCCAGAAGCGCTCGGTCGCGATGGCCTCTGCCACCAGCTCCCCAACCTCGTTCGGGTCCATGCCGTCCTCAAGGGCACTCTGAATACTGCTCGCAACTTTTCCGGCGCGCTCGCCGTCCTGGGCCGGTTTTTCCCGACCGGGACGATGGGCCACGGAGTTGCGGCTGATGTTGGTATTGATCGGGCCGGGGCAGAGCACCGACGTGTGAATCGGGCTCTTTTTGGCTCTGAGCTCCCGCTCAAGGGAGGCCATGAGGGCAACGACGCCGTGTTTGGCAACGTTGTAGGCGCCCATCATGCCGGAGGCGATGAGGCCGGCCATGGAAGAGGTGGCGTTCACATGGCCTTCGCCCTCCGCCTCGATCAGCGGCAGGAACACGTGCACCCCGTGGATGGGCCCCCAGAGGTCAACGTCGATGATCCACTTCCAGTCGGCGAGCTTCATGTTACGCGCCGAGGTGGGGATGCCGACACCCGCGTTGTTGCAGAGCACGTGCACGGCCCCGAAGCGCTCCATGGTTGCATCCGCGAGACCCTGAACCGCATCGAGGCTTGAAACGTCGCAGCGCTGGCCCAGGACCTCGGCGCCGGTGTTTTCGAGTTCGGTCACCGCCGCCGCAATGGTTTCTTCGTTGAGATCGGCAATGACC
>JBCDDI010000445.1:0-3631 GCA_039180365.1 Pseudomonadota bacterium | reverse complement strand
TGTCTCCGGACCTGGCGGTCCCTTCGAAAAAAACGCCGACACGCTGCGCGAGGCGCTCCTCGAGTTCATCGCCGCGCGCTACGGCACAGTCTCGGCGAAGAAGACAGGTAAGGCAGGGCAACGGTGATCGGGCGTCACCTGACAGGCTTTGCGCTAACAGCACTAGTCACGCTGTTGAGCGGCTGCAGCGATTCCGACAGCCCGGACACTCTGTTTCTCAACGGCGCCGTCTACACGCTGAACCCTGACGAGGCCTGGGCGGAAGCCGTCGCCGTTCGTGATGGACTAATTACCCACGTCGGCTCGACGGCCGCGCTCAGCCCGCTGGCGGGTTCCGGCACTGAAGTTATCGATCTCGCCGGGGGCATGCTGCTCCCGGGCTTTCATGACACACACATCCACCCCATCGCCGCAATCACGGAATCCATGTGCGACGTCGCAGGCAACGGAGTACAGGCGGTATTGCAGGCCATCAGGGAATGCGTGGAGAACGGTCTTGGCCGGCGCGGCGACTGGCTTGTGGGCTACGGCTGGAAGGACGAAGACTTCGACGGCGAACCCTTCCCCGATCGCCGTACGCTGGACGCGCTCGCTTTCGACGGACCCATTGTCCTCCAGGACCAGTACGGACACTCCGCCTGGGCAAACAGCGAAGCCCTCCGTCGCGCTGGCGTTGAGGCTGAAACACCCGATCCCATCGGCGGCCGCATTCTCCGGGATGCCAAGGGCGAACCGACCGGCATTCTGCGCGACGTGGCGCAGGACCTGGTCCAGGATCAGGCCGCCCAGGAGGCGCCTCAGCTTGCAAGCGCCTGGCGCGCCTTCACAGCGCTTCGCGACGGGGTGAAGCTGATCAACGCCAACGGCATTACCTCCTTCGTGGATGCCATGGTCTTCCCGGACATGGTCGACCTCTACGATCTCCTCGAGCTGACCGGTGGACTCTCCGCCCGGGTCCAGCTCTCCCTCTGGGCCTATCCGAACCACGGCGACGATGGACAGCTTGCGCGGCTCCGCGAGCAATATCGCAACGAGCCCGGCGCCCGGCTCAAAGTAAATCAGGTGAAGATGTACGTCGACGGCATCCTGCAATCGCGCACGGCCAAGCTCACCAATGCTTACGTCGGCTTGCCAGATGAGTACGGCCTGAACTACTTCACGGAAGATCGCGTCGCCCGCTATGTCTCGGAGCTCGCCCCGCACGGTTTTCAGTTTCACCTGCACGCCATTGGCGATGCCGCGGTGCATGAGGCTTTGAACGCCGTGGAGCGCGCCCTTGGCGAAACCGGGTCTCTTGATCGCCGCCACCACATGGTGCACCTCGAAGCCGTGCAGGAGCGGGACATCCCCCGCTTTGCCGGTCTCGGCGTACTGCCGAATCCACAGATGAGCTACGGCATGCCGGCCTCACCGGCCACCTCCGTACATCTGCTCGCCATCAGCAACTTCCGGGGGCTGCGCATCACGCCGCTACAGAGCTACCTGGACCAGGGCTCAAAGCTTGTGCTCAGCAGCGACTGGAGTGCCGGAACGCTCTCCCCGCTGATTGGCATTCAGGCCGCGGTGACGCGTCAACACATCAAGGCTCGTTCACCGACGGACTATGCCTTTGAAGCGCGGGAGCGCATCAGTCTCGCGGACGCCATTCGTGCCTACACGGCTAACGCCGCCTACCTGATGCACCAGGAGCAGACAACGGGAACGATCGAAGTTGGGAAGCTGGCCGATCTCGTCGTGCTCAATCGGAACCTCTTCGAGCTGTCTCCCTATGACATCCACAAGACAAGCGTGCTGCTGACGATGGTCGGCGGCGAGATCGTCTACCGAAACAACAACGTGAGGACCAACGGTGACTGAGATACAGGTCGTAGAGGTGCCAGGTTATGCCGGGCGCGGTATTCCCGTGGATGCCGGAGCAACAATCCGCCTCCAGGACGTGGAAGGCCAGCAGGTGGCTGACCTGTTTGCGCTGAGCAGAGATGATCCGAGCGAATATCTATGCACGGCCCGCACCCGGGCGCTCACCCAACGGTTGTTTCCAAAGGTTGAGCAGTATTTCTTCAGCAACCGCTATCGGCCAATGCTCCGCTTCACAGCCGATCACACGCCCGGCGCGCACGACACGCTTTACGCAAGCTGCGATCCCGGTCTCCACGAAATCCTCGGGGCAGGAACAGCGCACCGTAACTGCCATGAGAACTACCTGGACGCGGCACGATTGCTCGGGGTAGAGGGGAACTTCGTGCCCGCGCCGGTGAACTTCTTTCAGAACACCCCCGTAGGCGAGGACGGGACGCTGAGCGCTGCCTGCGCCCTGACGAAGGCGGGGGACTACGTCGAACTGCAGGCGGAAGTGGATCTACTGCTGATCGTCACGGCGTGCTCGGTGGATGAAGGTTCAGACATCAACGGTGGCATATCGACGCCGCTGCGGATCGAAATCAGTGCAGCGTCGCCATAACGTGCGTCGCAGGCTGCTCAGCCGCTGCCTTCGACTGAAGCGGCTTTCAGCGGGAGTCCGTGTAGCTGCGCCCCCGCTTGGGGCAACCGCGGTACCAGCACAGCGGCGAGGGCAAATGTATCCCCGGCCTCAACCTCGAATCGGAACCCCTGACTGACAAGCGGTCCTTCCGTATCCGCGGGTAGCCCCAGCAGATCAGCGAGCGTCCGACGGTAGCTGTCGACATCGGGGGTGCGGATCACAAGACCAAGCAGACGATTGATGCCATTCGGGTGGGTTTTATCAGCCTGAGTGATCTTCGGCGCGGGCATGTAGGGCCCCATCATAAATGGCAGGTGCTCATCGATGCAGGCACTCAACTCCCAGCGAGTGACTTCACCATCAACCTGCGCTCGAGACATCTTCCGCAATCCGGTCACCGGTACGCCTCTCTCTTTCGCAAAGGCAAGGGTTGTCGCGAGAGGCTCCGGGGTCTCAAGGGCATAGGCGCAAAGTCCGCTGGCATTCAGCCAACCGGACACACGCTTCAGCTGCGCAGACCCCAGGGCTCCGCCGATGGCAGCTGCCAACTTCATGGCCAGGCCGACAGGACCTTTCGGCAGAGTAAAGAGCTCCAGAAACCCACCGCTGTCGAAGTAAATCAGCGCGTTGTGGGCCTTCTCCGGATCCCCACCCCAGGTGACTGTGAATCCGGCGGCACGATAGTCCGCGACCGCAGCATGGAGATCATCCACGCGAATCAGATAGTGGCTCGGAACAAAGCCTTTAATCACGATCGTCTCTCCATTATCGAAGTCTTCTTACGCGGGTTTGCGTCCGATCACCTGCGTCTGATTGCCGCCGGTTTGCCGGCTGACCCCAAGAAAGCCCGCTTCGCGAAGCCATGCTTCTATCGCTGGCGTGGGGTGCGTTCGACCGCCGGTGACGGTGAAGTAGAGCAGCGACGTGAACGCCGCAAAGGTGTCGATTGGCTCGTCCTCCCCTGGAAACCCAGGCTCGTTGGCAATGATCGTAGCACCAGGCTTGAGTACCGCGAAGGCACGCTGGATGATGGCGCGACATTCATCAGCCTTGAAGCAGTGCAGCATGTTTGAAAGCAGCGCAATGTCGTAGTCTCCGCCCCAATCGCTTTCGAAGATGTCGCCAACGACATAAGAAATCCGGTCTTCG
>JBCDDI010000444.1:0-3637 GCA_039180365.1 Pseudomonadota bacterium | reverse complement strand
CTTTGAAGAGGTAGTAAATACCTACCGAGAGGAAGCGAGCAGCGAAACGGCCTTCCGTGGGGTGTATCGGCTTCTCGAAGCGCTGCTCATGTCCCTTGCTATCGCTCTGACGCTGCTCATCATGGTGCCCATCGTCTGGGTCTTTAAAGCATCGCACCTGGATCTGAAGGACAAGAAGAAAGACGGGACAGTGCTGGAAACCCTCGTTGTACTGCCGGTCATCATCACGAGCATTGTGCTCATCATCCAGAACAGCATCGCCCTCGCTTTTGGTCTTGCGGGCATCGTCGCGGGGGTGCAGTACCGGAACCGGCTAGCGTTGTCGGTGGATGCAGCCTACCTGTTTGTCGCCATTGCTGTGGGCATTGCCTCCGGGATCGAGGCCGTGGGGATCGGCATGATCACGGGCATGTGGTTCTGCCTCACGCTGATTGGCGTGAAGCTGCTTAACCCGGAACCGGCAGACCCGCCAGACTGAACATCTGTGCTGCGATAGCTTCGTGATCGACGCGGTGACCGCTGCCCGTCGGCGTCATGCCCGGCACGGCCATGGAGCGAACGGTGCCTGAACGGCTGATCACGGTTTCAACGGCCCCCGCCACGTCCGCGCCCGGGTTCTCTTTCAGCCACCGCTGCCAGGCGGCCTGAAAACGGGGTGAGCCAGGCGCTGTGGCGCAGAGCATGATGACGGGATTGAGATCCGTGTGTGCTCTTGTGTCGAATTCCGCCTGGATTGAGGGCGAGCAGACGGCCAGGCTGAAGCCCAGCAGCAAAGGCAGCATCGCTGCAGCGGCAACTCGCGTTTTTAGGGTGGCGATGACTTTCTTCATGAGCTAATTGAACCTCCTGGCGCCCGCTGGCAGAGTGTCGGGCTTCGCAATTTCTGGAGTCGGTTCGGCATGGATCAGTTTGAAGGCAGGATGGCGGTGGTCACCGGCGGCGGAACGGGCATGGGGCGGGAGCTTTGCCTGGCCCTCGCAAAAGCCGGCGCTCATGTGGCCATGTGTGACGTCTCTGAAGAGAATATGGCGGAGTCGAAAGCCCTCTGCGAGGAGGTAGCGCCGGACGGTGTGCGCATCTCGACGCATCGCTGTGATGTCTCAAAAGAAGAGCAGGTGCTGGCCTTCCGGGACGGGGTTGTGGCCGAGCATGGCGTGGAGCACATCAATCTGCTTTTCAACAACGCCGGTATCGGTGGCGGCGGTGACTTCGTCAATGGTGATCGCGACGAGTGGGAGCGCACCTTCGGCGTGTGCTGGTTTGGCGTTTACTACTGCAGCCGCGCCTTCATGCCGCTGCTCGTGGCCAGCGACGAAGGCTACCTGGTGAACACTTCCTCCGTGAACGGATTCTGGGCAAGCATCGGTCCTATGGTGCCGCACACGGCCTATAGCGCCGCTAAGTTTGCGGTGAAGGGTTTTTCCGAGGCCATGATCAACAACCTGCGCCTGACGGCACCTCACGTGAAAGTGGCTGTGGTGATGCCCGGGCACATTGGTACCTCCATTGGTCTTAATACGTCGCAGGTGCTTGGCAAGGGCACGGCCCTCGACATGTCCTCGGAGGAAGTGGCGGAGATTCGCGAACGCTGGGTTGAGCTTGGGATGCCTGTCGGTAACCTCCCGGACGACGATATCCGCCAGGCCATGCATCAGCGCGCCATCGAGTTTCGAGACAAGGCGCCGACAACGGCCGCGCAGGCCGCGGACATTATTCTCGATGGGGTGAAGAATGACCGCTGGCGGATTCTCGTTGGTGACGATGCGCACCGCATGGACCAGCTCGTCCGGGAAGCGCCGGAAGAGGCTTATGAGCCCATCTTCCTGCAGAAACTCGCCGATGAGAATCACTTCGGGGGTCTCACGAACATGAGCGGCGCTCAGGAAGAAAGCTGATCATAAAGCCGTGTACTGCTTGAGATCGCTCAAGTCTTTCTCAAGCAGGATGGCAGAATGCTTCCATAAGACCTCCTTTCTCGGCGCTTGTCTGCGCTCAGGCAGGCGCGCAGGCTTCTTCGGAGTGCGGTAAGAAAGAATCAGCACTTCCGCGTAACAGGAAGCCGCACGAGGAGGGGATATGTCAGCCAGGATGAGCCTGACGTTCTGTATTGCGCTGCTGGTGTTCCTGAGCGGCTGTACGCTCATGGAAGCAACGGCGGATAAGGCCCTGATCAGCCGACACTCTGGGGAGATCCGGGCTGTGGCGACCCGCGCCGATCGGCGCATCACCTTTGTTGATGAAAACTGGATGTGGGGTGAAGACCGGGAGCGGGAGAACGTGGCCTACCGCATGGTCATGACCTCGGGACCAACCCCCGCTGATGAATACCTCTTCGAGCGCTACCGTGCCCAGCATTACTGTTCGGAGCCATCGCCGGATGTGACCGCGGATGCTCTGGAACGGATGGCGACGCGACTCGGTCATGGGATTACCGCCCTTGAGCTTGAGTCCGACGCCCGTACGGGTATTGCCTCGCTGTTCCGTCGCTCCCAGGGTGTGCAGCTCTTTCGTGACGGGCTCTTCGCGCTCTGCCAGGCCCACCACAACGGCGCTGTTGGTGCCGAGGACTATGGTGTGTTCATGCACTCGCTCATGGAACGGACCAGCTATCTGATCGCCCTCGAGCTGGCGCTCACAACGGATACGGTAGCCGGTAACGTTCAAGACGACCGTGCAGAAGTGGTTGGTACCGCCCTCGAACGGCTCGCCCCTGGGGCGAAACCGCCGCCCCAGGGTCGGTCGCCCTGGATGGCGGCCACAGAATCGGAGGAGGAGCCGTTGCCGGAGTAGTACTCGAAGCCCGTTGCGCTGGCGGGGCATGCAGACGGATCTTTCCATTGCTGTCACAAATTCTCCCGGCCGATCGTCTATTGGATATCACCGCAATGAACGGGATAACCCAATGCTCAAACAGATTCAGGCTGCAACGGGGCTCATTTTCGGTCTCTTTCTGGTCTTTCATCTCCTGAACACCTGGCTGGCCGCCTTTGGTCCAGGGGTCTACGATGGCGTGCAGGGAGCCTTCCGAATCGTTTATCAGGCGAAGGTCGTTGAGGCGCTGATTCTGGCGGCCCTTGCCGTGCACCTGATTGTCGGGGTCTTAAGGATTAGCCTCGAGCCTCGTCGCACACTCACCCCGCGAGCCCGCTGGCACCGCTATGCCGGCTTCTTTCTGCTCGCTTTCATCGGCGGCCATATTCTGGCGGTCCGGGGATCTTCCTGGTTCTACAACGTGTACCCGGGCTTTGAAGGGCTCGCTTTCTCCATCGCCGCGGTGCCTGGTTATTTCTACCCCTATTACTTTCTCCTTGCGGTGGCGGGGCTCTACCACGGCCTGAATGGCGCGAGCTTGGCCTTAGGTCGGCTGGCTCCTGCCGGTGCGTCGCCCTCCGTGCTGAGCACCGTGGCCCTTAAGCGAACAACGGTCGCCGGCGCCTTCCTGACCCTGGCCGCGCTGGGCGGTCTCGGCGGCTGGTACTACGATGTCGGGAACGTGGCGGAGTCTGACTTCGCTGAACTGGCTACGGGAATTGCCGAGGAGGTATTAGGTGTTCGCCTCGCGCCTTGAGAGTCTCGCCTATCGCATGCTCGGCAGCGTTGCCGACGCTGAAGACGTGGTGCAGGAAGCGCGTCTGCG
>JBCDDI010000443.1:0-3649 GCA_039180365.1 Pseudomonadota bacterium | reverse complement strand
TCGCGTAAAAGCTAGACGTCCCTTCAGAAACCCAGAGATATTTTCGAAATTCTCGGCGCCAGGATGATTTATGGTGCTCGATTTCTGAAAAACAAGGGCCTTGGTCAAGAAAATCTCCGGGACGTCCTCAGCGGGTCGTTGATCACCGCTCGTGTAAACAGCTATCCCAAGAACCCCCTTCTGCGGATACACCTCGCAGATTCAGGGCGGTTACACTCCGGCCTCGCTTGGTTGGCGCGGTTCTTCTTCGAAGACCGCGCTTTTCCGAACCCTGCTTAAAGTAGTAAAAACCGTTGCCGCCGGGCGTCGGTTCCTGGGTCGAGGGGCACCGTGCCGGAGCTAAACAAGGAATCAGAATCTGCTTCACAGGGAGATCAGTTTGCAAACGATCTCCAGGCCTTTGTCGACGGGAAAACGAAGCCCGTCGGCTCGCTGGGCCGCATCGAGGCGCTGGCCGTACAACTTGCCAGGCTGCAGCAGTCTTTGCGACCCGATACCTCTGCCTGTGGCCTGATCCTTTTTGCGGGGGATCATGGCATGGCGACGGCCGGCGTCTCCGCCTATCCGCAGGCGGTCACCCGGCAGATGCTGTTGAATTTTCTTACCGGCGGTGCCGCGGCGAACGCCTTTGCCAATGCGCTCGGTGTTTCCATGCAGATCGTAGATGCCGGTGTGGTTGGGGAGCCCGTCGAGCATCCGGCGCTTCAATCACGACGCATCCGCGCCGGGACACGCAATGCCATCGAAGAGCCTGCGATGACTGATTCGGAATTTGCAGCCGCTCTTGCTGCAGGACGGGAATTTGGGGAAGCGGCCCAGCAACCGGTTGTCGCCTTTGGCGAGATGGGGATCGGCAACACCTCTGCGGCAAGCCTGGTTGCGGCGAAACTGTCCGGGACGCCTGTGGGACCCCTGACGGGTCGTGGCACCGGTCACGATGATGCGGGACTCGCAACCAAGCGCGCCCTGCTCGAGCGCGCCGCAGCGCGAACGGCAGCCCGGCTCTCCGCTGCGGATGCCCTTCGAGAGTACGCCGGCTTTGAGATGGTGATGATCGCGGGGGCGATGCTCGGTGCCGCCGAGGCCCGTCGCCTTGTCCTTGTCGACGGCTTCATCTGCACCGTTGCAGCGTTCGCGGCGCTGCAGATTGATCCGACGATTGAGCGGGCCCTCGTGTTTGCGCACCGTTCCGCTGAGGCCGGGCACGGCATCGTTCTCGAGGCACTGCATGCGCGGCCCCTCCTCGACCTCGACCTGCGACTCGGTGAGGGCACCGGCGCGATCCTGGCCTGGCCTTTGGTGCAGGCGGCTGGGGCGATGTTGAGAGACATGGCGAGCTTTGACAGTGCCGGCGTGGACGGGCCCGCGTGAAAGCGAAGGCGCTCAACGAACTGGCCATTTTTGCCCTGGCGGTACAGTTTCTGACCCGCATTCCAGTGCCAATCGACGCCGGCTACTCGCCGGAGCGTTTGGCGGCGACGCCGCGCTATTATCCGCTCGTTGGCGTGCTTGTGGGGCTTGCCTGCGGGCTCGTCTATCTGCTTGCGGTGGCAGGAATGACACCGCTGCCTGCGCTACTGCTCTCAATCGGTACCGGCCTGTTGCTGACCGGCGCTTTTCATGAGGACGGTCTGGCTGACACTTTCGATGGGCTGGGAGGCCTTGATCGTGAACAGTCACTCTCGATCATGCGGGACAGCCGTATCGGGACCTATGGCGCTCTGGCCATGGGACTGGTCCTCGCGACTAAGGTCGCAGCGCTGCTGGCGCTGGCCCCCAGCCTTGTCGTGCTGGCGCTGGTCGTGGCGCACGCAGTGTCGCGGCTGTCGGCAGTGCTTGTGATCGCAAGCAGCCGCTACGTTCGTGAGCACGGTACGGGTAAACCCACGGCAAACGGGATTGGCGCAGGAGGCTTAACGGTGGCGCTCCTCAGCGGCGCTCTGATGCTCACCCCGCTGGCTGTCTACAACGGCACTGCAGCCGCGTTCTATGCCTTAGCAGGTGCGCTGTTGGGTCATCTTTTCATGCGCGCTTTGTTTGAGCGTCGCCTCGGTGGCTACACCGGGGATACCCTCGGCGCTGTACAGCAGTTGAGCGAGCTCGGCGTATACCTGGGGCTGCTCCTATGGCAGTCATCCTGATGCGACACACCCGGCCGGTCCTTGGCCCGGCGTACTGTTATGGCAGTCTGGATATTGCCGTTGCCGACACATTTACTGCCGATGCGACGGCAGCGCTTGAGCGATTGCCCGCCGTTGACCGCATTGTCTCAAGCCCCCTGCGTCGGGCGCGACGCCTGGCGGAAACGGTAGCTGAGGCCCGTGGCCTCTCGCTTGCGGTCGACCCAAGGGTGAGCGAGATGGACTTCGGCGCCTGGGAAGGTCTGCTCTGGTCTGCAGTGCCGCGCGGCGAACTCGATGCCTGGGCGGCGGATTTTCTCGACGCAAGACCACACGGTGGCGAAAGCGTGCGCACATTCAGGCTGCGGATCCGGGAGGCTCTGGAAGACCATGCAGCCGACGAGGGAGACTGCCTCGTCGTTTGTCATGCCGGTGTCGTACGCGCGGCCTTTGCTGGCGGATCTGAAGCTCAGGACTTCAACCAATCGATCGGCTATGGCGATACCCTGCGCTGGCCCTCGGATCGCTTTCAGACAGGAGGTAGCAATGAATGATGAGGAACGCCACGCGGCGGACATGAAGCAGCGCCAGCAGGAACACCGAGCCAGGCAGCGCGAGACCCGGAATCCCGAACGAGGACTCGTGCTTGTTCACACCGGCAATGGTAAAGGAAAGTCCAGTTCCGCCTTCGGGGTCATCGTTCGAGCCCTTGGCTGGGGCCACCGAGTAGCCGTCGTGCAATTCATTAAAGGCAAGTGGCAAACCGGTGAGCGCCAGTTTTTTGAGAGTCTCGACGGCACCGTTGACTGGCACACCATGGGAGATGGCTTCACCTGGGACACCCAGGATAAAGCCGGCGACACGGAGGCGGCCCAGAGGGCCTTCGACCACGCCCGGACGCTGCTCAAGAGCGGAGACTACGACCTGGTTGTTCTCGACGAAATCAACATTGCCCTGCGCTACGACTATCTTTCTGCTGATCAGGTACAGGCGGGGCTTGAAGAGCGACATAAACGGACGAGCGTGATCCTGACAGGCCGTGACGCACCGGAGTCGCTTTGCAGCTATGCGGATCTGGTCAGCGAGATGCGGGAAATCAAACATCCTTACAAAGCGGGTATTCGGGCGCAACGCGGGATCGACTTCTAGCGGAGCCTGCAGACCTTGTTGAGTGTCTGGGCACTGCTGTTTGACAACGGCACCCCGGCACAACAGACTTTTCCACAGATGGTGCCGCTACGTGCGGCGAAAAGGGAACACGGTGCAAATCCGTGGCTGTTCCCGCAACTGTGAGCTGGGAGCGATGGGCCCTGAGCCACTGGAGCTGACCTGCAGTCAGGCGCTCCGGGAAGGCGGCCCTGAGCATTGATCGGCGAGCCAGGAGACCTGCCATCGCGTCGTTCGTCCGGAGATCGGGATAGTCTCAGCGGGCAGCGAAAGTCCAGCGTTCCGCGTCGCACTAAGCTCAGAAACGACATGCCTATAAGGCCGGCCGCCCCGTGGTTGAAACCGCGCAGGCCGGAAAAGTC
>JBCDDI010000442.1:0-3665 GCA_039180365.1 Pseudomonadota bacterium | reverse complement strand
GACAATATCAGGGGCCGCTGCCGGCTCTGACTGGTGCTCGCCAGCCCCTACTTTGCTGTGTTTTCCGGTGCTGCCGGTGCCGCTCATAGGGGCCTCGGCACTCTCGGCACTACCGGCGCTTCCGACGCTCTATGGTGCTTGCACAGGCCCCGCGGGGCCTCAGGCCGTCGCGGCCTCTGCCGCCGGTTCTGCGGCGTGCTTGCGGGCCTTGCTGATGAGCTGCTTGACCACATCGGACGGTTGGGCGCCGACGCCAAGCCAGTAGTCGACTCTATCGAGATCGACACGCAGGCCTTCAGATTGCCCTTTGGCCACCGGATTGTAGAAGCCGACCCGTTCAATGAACCGGCCATCACGGCTCGCGGACCGATCTGCCACGGTGATGTGGTAGAACGGGTTCTTCTTCGAGCCGTGTCGCGCGAGGCGAATCGTAACCATCTGGTTTCTCTAACTTTTTACTTGGGTGAGAAAGGCGCGGTATTGTAATGATTACCGCCCCGCTTGCAAGCCCGGAGACGGGCCGGCAGGTGGGATCAGCGAGGAAAGCCGGAGGGCGGGCGCATACCCTGCAGGCCGCGCATCATCTTCTGCATGCCGCCTTTCCGCGTGACCTTCTTCATCATCTTCTGCATCTGCTTGTGCTGCTTGAGCAGACGATTGACGTCGGTGATCTGAGTACCGCTCCCGGCGGCAATGCGCTTTTTCCGCGAGCCGTTGATCACATCCGGAAATCTTCGCTCATGGGGCGTCATGGAATCGATGATCACCGCCATCTGCGTGAAGGCGCGATCATCTACCTGCTGCTGCACGTTCTGCGGCAGCTGATTCATGCCCGGGAGCTTGTCCAACATGCTGCCGATGCCGCCCATATTAGCCATCTGCGCAAGCTGGTCGCGGAAGTCTTCCAGATCAAACTTGGAACCGCGCTGGATCTTCCTGGCAAGGCGCTCGGCTTTCTTTTTATCAACCTTCCGCTCTGCTTCTTCGATGAGCGTCAGCACGTCGCCCATGCCGAGAATGCGGGACGCGAGCCGATCCGGATAGAAGGGTTCCAGCGCGTCGGTACCCTCACCCATGCCGATAAACTTGATGGGCTTGCCGGTGATGGTGCGCACGGACAGTGCCGCACCGCCCCGTGCATCACCATCGGCCTTGGCGAGGACAACGCCCGTCAGCGTCAGCGCATCGTTGAACGCCTTCGCCGTATTGGCGGCGTCCTGGCCGGTCATGGCATCAACCACAAACAACGTCTCGATCGGATTCAATGCCGCCTGCAGCGTCTGGATTTCCGCCATCATCTCGTCGTCGATGGCGAGGCGACCGGCCGTATCCACAAGGAGCACATCGGCGAACTGCGTGCGCGCCTCTTCGACGGCACGCTCGGCAATAGCGAGCGGCTTCTCCTCAGGCGAGCTGGCCACAAAATGAGCGCCAACTTCACCAGCCAGCGTTTCGAGCTGGGTAATGGCCGCGGGACGATAGACGTCAGCGCTGACAACGGCGACCTTCTTCCGTTCGCGCTCCTTCAGAAGCCGGGCGAGCTTCGCCACCGTGGTGGTTTTACCAGCACCCTGAAGACCGGCCATGAGCACAATGGCGGGCGGTTTCGTTGCGAGGTTCAGGGCATCGTTGCCCTCACCCATGACTCGAACGAGTTCCCCATGGACGATCTTGATGAAGGCTTCGCCGGGATTCAGGGCAGAGGAGACACTCTGACCAACGGCGCTGGCTCGAACCCGGTCCGTAAACTCCTTAACAACCTCGAGGGCAACGTCTGCCTCGAGCAGCGCCATGCGCACGTCGCGGAGCGCGGCGCTGATGTTCTCTTCCGACAGGGTAGCCTTGCCGGTGAGGCCGCGAAGGGTTTCGCTTAAACGATCAGACAGACTCTCGAACAAGGGATCACCTCACAGTTTCAGGCCCGGGAACGACCAGGAGCGCCTGTGAGCGTCCGGGAGCGCCCGGGAAGGACGCGCCGCGCATTATAGCGGCTTCCGTCTTGGCCGCATCTAACCGTTGTGACAAACTCGGCCGATGGTCTCAACCCCAGCTGTGGCGGTCGGTCTGGTCGCCGTCGCCTCCTATCTCATCGCCACTTTTCTCCAGGCACGCGGTTATCAGGCGAGTCCAGCTGCTGCCGATGGTCCGGGTGCCGTTGCCGGCAAAGCGGACTCCCGGGTAGCAACGCTGCTGGCGCTGGCGGCCCTTGGGGTGCTCGCCCATGGCATTGCCAACTACCTGGTCATCTATTCGGAAAACGCCCTCAACCTGGGACTGCTGACCTCAACGAGTCTCGTCAGCTGGATCATGCTGGCCTTCGTGTTGGTCGTGAACACGCGGCTGCTGGTGCAGAACCTGCTGATCATCGTGTTGCCGATCGGCACCCTTGGGGTGGTCAGTCTCCTGGCCACGCCCGCCGAGGCCACGGTCCCGGTCGCCAGTCTCAACGACCCCCTCATCTGGCACATTCTCGTTTCAATCCTGGCCTACAGCATCCTTTTCATGGCGGCCTGCCAGTCGGTGCTGCTGGCGGTCCTTGAACATCGCCTGAAAACTAAGCAGACCCGGCTGCTGAAGCTTTTGCCGCCGCTGCAGAGCATGGAAACGCTGCTCTTCAACCTGCTCTGGACCGGCATCCTGGTGCTCACAGCTGCAATCGCAACGGGCTTTATCTTTCTCGACGATATGTTCCAGCAGCGCGTCGTCCATCACACGATTCTCGCAATTGTCAGCTGGGTGCTCTACGCCGTGCTCCTGGCCGGCCACCATCTCCTCGGCTGGCGCGGCACCACAGCCGTGCGCTGGACGCTCATCGCCTTCGGCGTGCTCGTGCTCGGGTACTTCGGCAGCAAGTTCGTGATTGAGATTCTGCTGCCCAACTAATGGCCGATCTGCCAGACACCGTTCTCTTCGGCCTGATCATCCTGCTGACCCTACTCTCAGCATTCTTCTCCAGCTCCGAAACCGCCATGATCGGCCTCAACCGCTATCGGCTGCGCCACCTCGTGAAGGAGCGGCATCAGGGCGCACGAATTGCCAATCGTCTGCTGCGGCGACCAGATAGGCTGCTCGGCGTGATCCTGCTTGGCAACAACCTCGTAAACTTCATGGCCGCAAGCCTCGGCACCGTCATCGGCATCCGCCTCTTCGGAGATGCCGGCGTGGTTGTCGCACCCGTGCTGCTGACCATCTACTTTCTGATCTTCGCAGAAGTGGCGCCGAAGACCGTGGCCGCCCATCGACCGGAGCCGATCGCCTTTTCCGCAGCTTACGTGCTCGAGCCCCTGCTCCGGTTCTTCTACCCCATGGTCTGGTTCATCAACACCATCGCCAATTTCATGGTCCGCCCCTTTACGCCGAAGCCCGGGGAAACGGAAGACAACCTTTCAGCGGAGGAGCTCCGGACCGTGGTGAACGAAGGTGTTCGGCTCCAGGATCAGGAGCAGAACATGCTGCTCGGCGTCCTCGATCTGGAGAAGGTCACCGTGAACGACATCATGGTGCCGCGCAGCGAGATTGTCGGCGTGGATATCGACGACGACCTCGGCGACACCATCAACCTGCTCGCAACAAGCCAGCACACCCGACTGCCGGTCTACAAGGAAAACATCAACAACATCATCGGCATTCTGCATCTGCGCCGCCTCGGCAAACACCTGCCGAGG
>JBCDDI010000441.1:0-3678 GCA_039180365.1 Pseudomonadota bacterium | reverse complement strand
CCTGCATACGCTGATGACCGACCCCGGCGTTGCCAGGCGCTACCGGCTGGATGGCGTGATCACCACCGTCGATGCGGTTAACGGCTTAGACACCCTCGATCGCCAGCTCGAATCGCTGAAGCAGGCCGCGGTTGCTGACCGACTGCTGCTGACCAAGACAGACCTCGCCGATGCTGATGTGCTGCGTGCCCTGCGGGAACGCCTGCGCGCGCTGAATCCTGCCGCACCTCAGATCGTTGCGGATCACGGTCAGGTCGACCCGGCAGAGCTCTTCGATGCCGGCCTCTACAACCCGGAGACTAAAAGTCCGGACGTGCAGGCCTGGCTGAGGGCCGAGGCCTACGACGAGCACCACCATCACCACCATCACGACCATGAAGGCCATGCGCACGGCCATTCCCACGAGCAGCACGACGTCAATCGCCACGATGCACACATCAAAGCCCACTGCCTGACGCTCGACGAACCCATTCCGAGTGACGCCCTCGAGGCCTGGCTGGAGGCGCTGCTCATGTTCCGAGGTGAAAACTTCCTGCGCATCAAAGGCATCATCAACGTCGCAGAGCTCGATGGGCCCATGGTCATTCACGGCGTTCAGCACATCCTGCATCCACCCGTGCAGCTGGAAAGCTGGCCGAGTGAAGATCGTCGCTCCAGGATCGTCTTCATCACCCGGGACATCGACGAAGCGCTGATTCGCAACACCCTGGGACTGTTTACCAAAGCCAGCGCCGATCGGTCTGAGCCTGCAAGCTACCAGGCGGAAGGCAGTGGCGACGTCGAGGTGCCGAGATGACCCTGCGCCTGACGAACACCCTGACACGGGAAAAAGAGGCCTTTGTTCCGGCAAGTCCCGATCGCGTCACCATGTATGTCTGCGGACCGACGGTCTACAACTTCGCCCACATCGGCAACGCCCGTCCTGCCGTGGTCTTCGACGTGCTTTACCGGCTCCTGCAGCGACGTTTCGGGACCGTCCTATACGCCCGGAACTTCACCGATGTCGACGACAAGATTAATGCGGCAGCCAAAGCCGCCGACCAGCCGATCTCGGTGATCACGGAGCGCTACATTGATGCCTACCACGCCGATATGGCGTCTCTGGGTGTGCTGTCGCCGGACGCGGAGCCGCGCGTTACGGAAAACATCGCCGAGATCATTGGCATGGTGGAACGATTGATCGAGCGCGGTCATGCCTATGCCGTTGAAGGACACGTACTTTTTCACGTGCCGTCCTTTCCAGCCTATGGGGCGCTATCGGGTCGGAACAGGGAGGACATGATCGCCGGCGCGCGCGTAGAGGTGGCGCCCTTCAAACGTGATCCGGCGGACTTCGTGCTCTGGAAACCCTCCACGGCGGATCTGCCAGGGTGGGAAAGTCCCTGGGGCCGAGGGCGACCCGGATGGCACATCGAATGCTCGGCCATGATTGAAGGGCATCTGGGTGACTCCATCGACATTCATGGTGGTGGGCAGGATCTGATTTTTCCGCATCATGAAAACGAAATCGCCCAGGGCACCTGCGCTCATGACGGGAAACTTTACTGTCAGCACTGGATGCACAACGGCTTTGTGACCGTCGAAGGACGAAAGATGTCCAAATCGCTCGGCAACGTGCTGCTAGTCCGCGACCTGCTGAAGGAAGCGCCGGGAGAAGCCATCCGCTTCGCCCTGCTCAGCGCGCACTATCGCCAGCCCCTCGACTGGAGCAGCGAAGGGCTCGAGCAGGCCAGGCGTAGCCTTGATCGACTTTACGGGGTGCTGCGCGATCTCAGCGACGTGCCCGACGTCGACTGTCCACCGGATCTGCTGGAGGCCTTTGACGCGGCCCTTGAGGACGATCTCAATTTTCCCCGCGCCATTGCCGAGCTCTTCGCGCTTGCAAAAGCCTCGCGCCAGGCGAGCTCCGAGGAAGATCGTGCCGCCGGGAAAGCCGCTTTAAGCAGCGCGGCCGAGGTCTTAGGCCTGTTGCAGCAGGATCCCGCCGCCTGGTTCGGCCAGTCAGAAGGCGAAGCGGAAGACACCGCGGAGATTCAACGTCTGGTAGCTGCGCGTCTGGCCGCTCGAAGCGCCCGGGACTACGCCACGGCAGATCGAATTCGCGACGAGCTCGCAGCCCTCGGCGTTGAGGTACAGGACCGATCTGACGGTCCGGCCTGGCGTCGGATTGCCACTGAAGGCAGTTAGCTTCTGTGAAACTTGAAACACACGGCCGCTATGACTACAGCGCCATCAGCGACCGAGCCCACTATGAATGGCCGGGCGGTAGAAGGCTTGCCTTCTACATCGCCATCAACGTGGAGCACTTTCACTTCGGTGAGGGCCTCGGTCACACGCCTTCCTATCTGACGCCGCAGCCAGACGTCCGGAACTACGCCTGGCGCGACTATGGCCTGCGCGTTGGAATCTGGCGGCTCTTCGACCTTCTGGACGAGCTCGACATGCCTGCCTGTCTGCTGCTCAACTCGACCATCTATGATCATGCCCCGCAGATTCTCGAGCGTGCGCGACTCCGCGGCGACGAAGTTGTAGCTCACGGACGAACGAATTCAGAACGACAGGGCGATCTGGCCGAAGCGGCCGAGCGCGAGTTGATCGCCGAAGCGACGAAGGCCATCACCGAGCATGAGGGGCTGGCGCCAAGGGGATGGCTCGGGCCGTGGATTTCAGAAACGCCAAGCACCCCGGAACTGCTCAAAGAAGCTGGCTACGACTACGTCCTCGACTGGCCCCTGGACGACCAGCCGGTCTGGCTTAAAACTCGGGCAGGACCCTTGCTGGCCATGCCCTATCCCGTCGAAATCAACGACGCGCCGGCCATGCTCACCCGGCACCACACGGCCGCAGACTTTACAGGCATGATCGTTGATCAATTCGATGAACTGCTGCGGCAGTCCGAACAGCAGCCTCTGGTCTGTGGGATCTCTCTGCATACGCCCATTGTCGGTCAGCCTTTCCGCCTGGCGCAGCTCCGACGTGCGCTGCAACACATCCAGACGCGCAGCAACGACGACGAAGTCTGGTTTACCCGGCCGGGGGAGATCGCGACTCACATTCAGGACCTGCCGGCCGGTGTGGTGCCCGGCTCATAAGCTCAGGCATCCCGACGGAGATCACCAGAACCTGGCCTCAGCCATAAGGATCAGGGACATCCCGGCCGCCGCCCCGGACACAAAAAGATTCCATTCCCGATGTTTGGCACCCAGCACGTTCAGGAAGAGATAGGCGACCCCAACTATCACGGCGACAACCAGCAGTTGACCGAGCTCGATACCCAGATTGAAGCCCAGAAGTGGCATGACAATCGCGGTATCGCCCATCATCAGCGCGCGAAAGTAGTTCGAAAAACCCATGCCGTGGATCAGGCCGAAAAACAGCGCCATCGCATAGTTGAGACCCATGGCTGAACGCTCTGCCGTCGCCGCTGGCCCGACGACGTTGCGCAAAGCGGTGAGCAGAATAGTCGTCGGAATCAGAAATTCGATCAGTTCCGATGAGATCGTCAGGGCCCCAAGCGACGCCAGCGCGAGCGTGATGCTGTGCCCCACGGTAAAGGCGGTCACCAGAATCAACAGCAGTCGCCACTGTTCTAAGCGGTAAATGGCGCAAAGCGCGATCAGGAACAGAATGTGGTCAAAGCCCGCCAGGTCTGAGATGTGCTCGAAGCCGAGCTGGAGG
>JBCDDI010000440.1:0-3679 GCA_039180365.1 Pseudomonadota bacterium | reverse complement strand
TTTTAATGTCGTCACGCTGGCGTCGCAGACTGATTCTCCTGGGGTTCCTGGCAGCGGCCTTCATGATCGGAGCAACGGTGCAGGAGCAACTCGGAGTCTCGTTTTCCGTGGAGGGTCTGGAAGCCTTCCGCCAGTGGGTTCAGAGCTTAGGCTGGTGGGGGCCCGTGGTCTTTATCCTCCTGGTAGTCTTCCGGCTCTTCATCGGTCTCTCCTCACACCTCATCCTGACCCTCGGTGGACTCGCCTTCGGCGTGGCGGGCGGTATCGTCTGGGGCAGCATCGGTTTGCTGGTGTCGTCACTGGTGCTCTTCTATCTTGCGCAAATGCTCGGCGCCGATTGGGTAAAGCGTCGCTTCGGTGACCAATACCAGCTGATGCTTGAGCGTATTCAGCGCGTCGGGGTCCTCGCGATCTTTGCGATCACCGCACACCCGATCGGTCTGCTGACACCGGCGCATCTTGCTGCCGGCCTGGTAGGCTTGAACGCTGCACACTTTGCCGCAGTGGTTGCGGCGGCGGCACCGATTCGCGCAGCACCCTATGCTTTTCTCGGCACTGCCGTGCTGGATCTGACCGGCATGCAGTCACTGCTTATCGCCGGCGCCTTGCTGCTGGTTTTTGTGTTGCCACTGCTCATCCCGCAGGTCAGGCAGTGGCTTTGGGGGGTAAGCGCGTCGGATGCTGAGGACCGTCCCAATAAGACGAACTAACGGAAACACTCATAAAGGAACACTAAGAATGAACGCTGTGAAGTCCGGTTTTCTGCACATCGGCTGTTGGTTGTTGAGCGGTCTTTCTGCCGCGGTGCAGGCGCTGCCCGATGGGCCCGGTCAGCAGGAAGTGACCGCGATATGCTCCGCCTGCCACGAGACAAGACTCATCGAACGCAGCAGCGGCTACAGTCAGGGCGACTGGCGGGCTCTGATCAGCACCATGATCGAGCTGCCGCCGGAAACGGAAGCGGTAATCACCGGCTATCTTGCCGAGCATTTCCCGCCGAACGATCGTCGCACCCCAACCCTGATTGCCGGATCCGTTGAAATCGACTTCCAATCCTGGCTCGTGCCAACGCTCGGGCAACGTTCCAGGGACCCCGTGGAGGCACCGGACGGCAGCATCTGGTGGGTGGGCCAAGGGCTCGACATCGTCGGTCGCATTGACCCGAAGACCGGCGCCATGCGCGAGTATCCAACGGCCGTCGGTGCCAAACCGCACAGCGTGACCCCCGATAAGGACGGCGCCATGTGGTACCTGGGCAACAAGAACGGCACCGTCGGCAAACTGGACCCCGAGACCGGCGACATCGTCGAGTATCCAATGCCCGACCCCGAGGCCCGGGATCCGCACACGGGCGAATTCGATGCCCAGGGACGCTTCTGGTTCACGCTGCAACACAGCAACCGCGTGGGCCGGTTGGATCCAGCAAGCGGCGACATTCAGCTGATCGAGCTCGACCGGCCACGGTCACGCCCCTATGGGATCAAAATTGATCGGGCCGGAGATGTCTGGGTGGCCTGCAACGGCGGCCCCTGCCTCTATCACCTCGACGGCAAATCCATGGCAGCTACCCGCATCGATCTGCCCAACCAGGAATCGCACGTTCGCCGCCTCGACATCGCCGCGGACGGCATAATCTGGTACGTGAATTCCGGCGCCGGTCGCCTCGGGCGTTACGATCCAGACACCGGCGTCATTCGAGAATGGCCCTCACCCAGCGGTCCGAAGTCGCATCCCTATGCCATTCTCATCGTCGACGGCGCCATCTGGTACAACGAATCGGGCATGCGACCGGACGCGCTCGTGCGCTTCGATCCGGAGGATGAGACCTTCCAGAGCTGGCCAATCCCTTCGTCGGGCTTCTATGCCGGCATTCTCAGGCACATGCGGGCAGCGGAAAACGGCGACCTACTGATTCATCAGAGCGCAACCAATCACATCATTCGAGTGAGCGTCAGCGAAGCCTCCGGGGACGACTAACGCTTAGATCGTGATGGAGCGGCCCGGCAGGCTAAATGCGTGCCGTGGTTGCTCATTGCCGCGGGATCTTTCGGTTCAGTCTCTCATACTGTCGATGGTCTGCTTGAGAATCGTCGGTACGTCCCGCAGGGCGACGCCCAGACTATCGCGGCGTGTGAAGTCAAAGCCCGTGGGTGGCAGCGGCGCCTCATCCAGCGGCTCTGGCATCGGCGCATCCGGCAGCAGCTTTGCCAACTCCGCATAAATATCCTGATAGGGCCAGCTGTCGTAGACCCCGAAGTAGCGTCCTTCAGCTTCAGGATTCTCAAAGGCGGCGAAGAAGAGCGAAGCAAGATCCTCCACGTGAATCATGGACGAGGAGTCATTGGGAATTTTGCTGTGGCGTGAAGGCTCGCCCTGCATCATTTTGTAGAGCATGCCCTGAAACCCCCGCCGGGCATGCTCCGGCAGCACGGCGGGTCCAAGCATCAGGGTCGGCAGGAAGATACAGAGCCGCATGTTGTGCTCCGCCGCGAACGCCATGGCGGCCGGCTCCATGACGGTTTTCGCGGCCGACGTATATTTCTTCTGCTCGTATTGATAGTCCCGGTCA
Source organism: Pseudomonadota bacterium (assembly GCA_039180365.1). Lineage (GTDB taxonomy): Bacteria > Pseudomonadota > Gammaproteobacteria > Pseudomonadales > Azotimanducaceae > SZUA-309. The sequence goes on along the minus strand of JBCDDI010000440.1, from coordinate 1,110 downwards.
GACCAGTGATCGACCTCGTTTTTCTTAGCCACCGGCACCTTCGGGTTGGTGCTGCTGGTGCTGCTACAGATCAGCGCATCGCGGATGCCCGCCGCCGCGGCAGAGCGGAGGATGTTCAGACAGCCGTTCACTGTTGGCATGACGATGTCCCGCTCACCCTCTTCATCGTCCATCTCCCGGGCCGGCTTGCCCGTTGGACCCGCATAAGTGGGGATGAGGCAGGCGATGAACACCGCCTGCGCACCCTTGAGGGGCTCATCGAAGGAGGCCGGCGTTGCCATATCCGCGGTAAACAGTGACAGCCGCTCAGCCCCGCCAGGCAGGGCCATGAGTGGTTCAGTTTTTGTGGTGTCTGTGCTGTCTCTCAGCGTGCCGTTGACGCGATAGCCAAGCGCCAGCGCCTTTTTCGCCAGATTGGCGCCAACCAGGCCGCTCACGCCGGCGATGCAGATTGTTTTCGTCGAGTTCATATTCCTGATTCCATGCTTCCAGGCGCCTGTAAAGCCAGCCCGGGAAGAGGTTAAGCTCTCGGAACTGCCACGGGAAGGGCAGCCCAACTGGAGAAGACTGCATGGCGAAACGCGTTTACCTGTTCAACGAAGGCAGCAGGGATGATCGGGATCTGCTTGGAGGCAAAGGAGCGAATCTCTGCGAGATGACCAGTCTCGGTCTGCCCGTTCCTTTTGGCTTTGTGATCACAACGCCCACCTGTCATGAGTTCTTTGAACGCGGGAACACGTTGCCCAACCTTCTCGAGCAGGAGTATCGGGTCGCCCTCGATCTGGTGGAAAAGCACATGGGTGCGCGTTTCGGTGATCCGGAAAACCCGCTGCTTTTCTCAGTTCGCTCCGGCGCCCCAGTTTCCATGCCGGGAATGATGGATACGATCCTGAACCTCGGCCTGAACGACGAAATCGTCGAGGGTCTCGCGAAGAAAACAGGCAACCCCCGCTTCGCCTATGACTCTTACCGCCGCTTTATACAGATGTTCTCCGACGTGGTCCTTGGCGTTTCCGGTGAGCACTTCGAAGAGGCCATCGCCGACTACAAAAAGGCCCACGGAAAAGTGCTCGACGTAGATCTCAATCACCGCCTGCCAATCCTCGGCGG
>JBCDDI010000439.1:0-3692 GCA_039180365.1 Pseudomonadota bacterium | reverse complement strand
GGAGATAGGGCAACATCCAACTTAAAGTGGCTAAAAAAACATTATGTAACAGAAAAGGGTTTAATTTGGAGGCTTGAAATTATGAAAAAACGATGGTTTACATGCAGTTTTTAAGACCCTGTTCATCTGCTTTGTATGGTGCAGATGGCAGATATTTCCAACACTCTTTCTTCCCGATACCTCGGCCCACGGTCTCGACTATCACTATCTCTCGCGGACCGGAGCCTGGCGACTGGATGGTCAGTTCGTCTACTCGGATCTCGATCTGGTTGGCAGTGGCGGCGGCGGCTTCTTCGATCTCGAGTACACCCCCCGCCAGGGCATGAAGTATCTCTTCGAGTACACGCACTTTGATCGCAAGGTTGACCTGAATGATGCGGGCTTCCTGCGTCGCAACGACATTACCGGCGGGCGCATTGGTACAGAGTGGATCAAGTCGGGCTTTTCCCGCTTTCGCGATCTGACGGTCGAGACTTTCCTGCGTTACCAGGAAAATCTGGACGGCTATGCCATCCGCAGCGGTGTGGGTGGCAGCGGTGAGTTTACCTTAAATAACCTGCATCGCGTGGAAGTGGAGCTCAGATACTTCCCCGAACGCTACGACGACCGCAACAGCTTCGGCAACGGGACCTATCGCATAAACGATCGACCCTCCGTTGAAATTGGCTACAGCACCAACGACGCACTCGCCTTCAGCGGTTGGGCCTATTCCGGCTGGCGCGGCGATGGCGTCGACGGTCAGATTCTTGAGAGCGGTATCGGGGTCAGCTGGCGTCCCGTCGACCGGCTCAACTTCGAGCTCAACACCACCTACCTGGTCCGCGACGGCTGGCTGCTGCACCAGGGCGGGCAGAATATGACGGCTTTCGATTCGGAGGAATGGCAGCCGGAGCTCTCCATGGACTTCTTCATGACCGCGCGTCAGGAGCTGCGCCTCGGGCTGCAGTGGGTGGGTATCAAAGCCGTCGAAGACCGCTTCTATCGGGTACCGGACCAGCCGGGTGATCTCATTGAGGTGGATAAGCCCAACGAAGAGTCAGACGACTTCAACGTCTCGGCCCTGAACTTCCAGGTCCGCTATCGCTGGCAGATTGCGCCGCTTTCGGACGTGTTCGTGGTTTACACGCGGAACGGCTTCGACACCACGCCAGACAGCTCCTTCCAGCAGCTCTTCCGGAACGCCTGGAACGATCCTCTCGGCGAACAGCTGGTGCTCAAGCTGCGCTATCGGGTCGGCAGCTGATCGGCTGGACGCCGCTTCTCGAGCGCGCTAGCGTTCTCACCCAAGCCCCGGTGGCACAACTGGATAGCGCGGCCGCCTCCTAAGCGGCAGGTTGCAGGTTCGATTCCTGCCCGGGGCGCCAAAACCACACGTTCATCAGCAGGGGAGTGCAGCATGGACGTCTATCTGAACTTTGCCGGCAACTGCCGGGAAGCCTTCGAGTTCTATCGCTCCGTCTTTGGCGGCGAGTTCACGGTTGTGCAGACCTTTGGCGACGCGCCACAGCAGGCGCAGATGCCCGAAGGGCTCGCTGACAGGATCATGCATATCCGGCTGCCGCTCGGTGCCTCGCTGCTGATGGGCAGCGACGTGTTTGACGACGCGGAACATTTTGTGGGCAGTAACGTGCAGCTATCGCTGGCGCCGGAATCCCGCGAAGCCTGTGACCGGCTCTTTGCCGCCTTGAGCGATGGGGGAGAGGTTGAGTCGGCACCCCAGGAAATGTTCTGGGGTGCCTATTTCGCGTCCTGTCGTGATCGGTTCGGCATCCGCTGGATGCTGAACCACGAACTCGACTAGGCCGTTGTTGCGGGTACCAGCGCCGTCTCAAAGAGCGCCAGCAGTCGCGCCCAGGCTCGCTCGGCCTGGGCCTCGTTGTAAACGCGGGAATCGATCGCGCACCAGCCGTGCAGAGCGCCTTCGTAGACTTCAATCTCCGCGGGTAGACCGGCGCTGGCGAAAGTCTCGCGCAGTACGTTTTTCGTGTCCGGCTCCTGTTCGTCGTCGTTTTCGGCGATGGCAATGAGAAAACTGGCCTGCATACCGTCGATGAGCAGATGGGGGCTGTCCGCCCTGTCAGTCACCAGCCGGCCGCCGTGGAAAGAGGCACCTGCACCAATACGCTCCGGGATCTCCCCGGCGGTGCGCATGGTCATGGAACCGCCCATGCAGTAGCCGGTGGTGCCGATCGGACGTTTTGTATCAACGGCCGACTGCGCGTCGAGAAAAGTGACGAAAGCGCGAGCGTCAGTGCGATTGGTTTCCGGTGTTAGGGCCCGGGCCAGCGGTAAAACGACGTCCCGGGTCTCTGCGTCCTGGAAACTCGCGCCCTCCGTAACCACCGGCGACTGAGCCTGCCGGTAGTAGGGATTGACCACGAGGACGGCGTAGCCCGACTCGGCGAGTCGTTTGCCCATGAGTCGGAACGCGGGGCGCAGTCCGAGGATATCGGGCCAGACGATGACGCCTGCATGGGCACCTGTGGCCGGATGGACGAAATAGCAGTCAGCGTTACCGTCCGGGGTCTCGACCATCACGTCCTGCTCGGTCACCGTCATGGCGTTTGCGGATCTGGGTAGCAGTGCGGTGAGGGCTGCGGCGGTGGTAAAGGCGCCGAAGTTCCGGCGCGTGAGCCCAGCGCGCTTGAGATGGGCCTCGGCATCGGCGGCAGTACGGTCGTCACACATGAGTGGTCTCCTCTTGAATAATCCCTGGTCAATGATCCCCTGCTGGGGATCTTAGCGCGCCCGCTCCCTTTCGAACACGGTCATCCTTTCGGCAGGGAGGGTTCGCCAAGGTGGATGGTCGCGGCTATATGCCCGCGGACAACACCGTCTGGACAGTGACTATCCAGCAGCGCCCTGACGGCCTCATCGAAGGATCTGGCGGCGTGCTCGGGCATCCGATCCCGGGAGAACCCGTTCCTGCCGTGAATCGAATCGATGAAGTCCACGGTGGTCTGGTTGAACGCCAGCGGAGCCGTCCGCAGCACCCGTTCCTCTGTAAAGTGCTTGCGCTTGACAAGCTCGTCCACGAGATTGAAAGGGCGAAAGTCACGGTTCGTCGAATAGCGGGCAATGAGCGCTTGCAGCGCCGGCAGCCAGGGGCCGCTGAGTTCATCCAGCTTCACGATGGCGAGCTTGCCCTTCGGCTGTAAGGCTTGGGCGAAGGCTGGCATAACCACGGACCAATCCATCCAGTGGAGACTCTGTGCGCAGACGATGAGGTCGTAGCTGTTCTGCGCGCTGAGTGTTTCGCCGGAATCGTTGATGAACTTCACCTGGCCGGCGCCGGGTTGTTCCCGGGCGATCTTCAGCATGGCTGCCGACGGTTCCATTGCCTCTACGCGCAGGCCGCGCTGAGCGAGGGGAATCGCAATTTCGCCGGTCCCGGCACCGACATCCAGCAGCCTGTGCTGAGTGCCGGGCAGTCTGTCAATGACGTCGGTGAGCAGATTGAAGGTTTCTGCCGGGTAGGGTGGACGCTTGCGATACACGGCGGCTACCGCTGTGTCTTCAAACTGAGCGCCATAGTCGGGCCACAGGTGCCGCGGTCGGTCTGCTGAAGGGCTCCCGGATTTTGGGTCCATGGTGGGCTCTCGTTGCGCAGCTGATGGATGATTGTGGGCTCCGCTGGTCGAAAGATCGACTGTGAACGGCAGCACGGCAGGACGATATCGATCCCGATAGGC
>JBCDDI010000438.1:0-3719 GCA_039180365.1 Pseudomonadota bacterium | reverse complement strand
GGTGAGCCACACCTCCACCCCCGCCACCTCGTCGGCGACACTCAGGCCGATCGCCCCGGATCCGGTGCCGAGGTCGACCACCACGGGCACGTCCCGACGGGCGGCGGCGGCCACGGCGGCCTCGATCGCGTGGCCGGCGACGGTCTCGGTCTCGGGCCGTGGGTCGCTGCCGGGTCCGCGAGGTCACCGTCAACGCAGACGGCATGGCCGACGGGGTCATCTACTACGATGGCGATGGCAACGAGTGCTACCAGCGAGCCGAGGTTGTCGTGATGGCCTGCAACGGCATCGGCACGCCGCGCATACTCCTGAATTCCCGCTCTTCAGCCTTTCCCGATGGTCTGGCAAACAGCTCCGGACTCGTCGGCAAAAACCTGATGTTTCATCCCGTGGGCTTTGTTCAGGGGGTGTTCGAAGAACAGCTCGACAGCCATAGAGGTCCGACCGGCTGCTGCATTCTCAGCAAGGAGTTCTACGAAACAGACGAGACCCGGGGCTTTCTGCGCGGCTACAACATGCAGATCACCCGGGGCAGCGGGCCGTTTAACACCGCGGCGCAGGGTTTCGCTTCGGGGCGGATTCCCTGGGGTAAAAAGCACCACGAGGCCTTCAGCAGATACTTCGATCACGTCGCGAGCGTCGGCATTCTCTGCGAGGACCTGCCCGAGGAACATAATCGGGTCACGCTTGACCCGGAGCTTGTTGACTCAGACGGCATCCCAGCCCCAAAAATCAGCTACACCATGAGCGAGAACAGCAAACGCATGCTGGAACACGGGCTCGATCGCGCGGAAGAGGTACTGGAAGCAGCCGGGGCTGTGGAGATGCATCGCAGCGGCCTCATGCGGCAGGCCGGATGGCACAACCTGGGAACCGCCCGCATGGGCAACAACCCGGAGACATCCGTCGTTAACGCCTGGGGGCGCTCCCATGACGTGCGCAATCTGTTTGTGATCGACGGGAGTGTGTTTGTCACCTCCGGTGGCCTGAACCCGACGAGCACCATTCAGGCATTGGCGCTCTACGTCGCCGATACTATGAAGAAAAACCTGGCCAACCTGTTCGACTGAGAGCCACCATGACCAACATCATCGGCACTGATCATCCATTAACCGCTGCACAGCGCGACGCGTTAAACGCGCTGCTCGACACGCTCATACCCCCCAGCGACGATGGACAAATGCCAGGGGCTGGCACCCAGGATCTCGACGCCTTCCTGGACAACCCTACGGTCACCGGGTTCGAGCAGACTGTCTGCACGATGCTCGACGCGCTCGGCACCGACTTCGCCACGGTAAGTCCCGCCGAACGGGAAGCTCGCGTTTCCGGCTATCAGGGCACCAGTCCTGAAAGCTTCAATGAGGTCTACCTGCAGACCCTTGCCATGTACTACCGACGCCCAGAGGTGCTGCAGGGCATCGGCAGCGGAGAGGGCCCACCCTTTCCCCGCGGCAACGAAGTTGCGGACGGCGACCTCTCGCTGCTTGATCCGGTGCTGAGGGACCCGAAGGTGTACCGACCAACGTAGCGGCGACTCAACCCCGAAAGCCGGCCTGGCGATGCAAAGCCGCGGCATCGGTGGCACACTTTCTTCGAAGCGTAGCCAGGGTACTCAGAGGCCCAGGCATCACACACTGGTCGGCCGCGGCAAACGTGGCCTTTAGGGGGAGATCAGAATGAGCGGGCCTATCAACGTCTACTTCGTCTGCGGCGGCAAATACCACGACATCGACTACGTCCGGCTGGAGATGCTGAAACTCTTCGCCGAGGAGCAACGCTTCCGCGTGCGCATGGGGGAAGACTACTCGGCCATCGACGCCATCACGGACAGCGACGTGCTCGTCACCTACACCGTCGACGTTGTACCCACGCCTGAACAGACGGCGAAGATTGAAGACTGGCTCGCGGCCGGCCATCGCTGGTTCGCACTGCATGCAACCAACTCGATCCTGAAGTTCCGCGACGACGGCAAAGTCGATTGCCCGGACGAGGCGCCGGAGTTTATGCGCATGCTCGGCAGCCAGTTCAAAGGCCATCCGCCCATCGACTACTACCCGGTCACGGTGTCTGCCGGCAAAGAGTCCGACCCGCTCGTGGCGGGTATCGACCCGATGCTCGTGGAAGACGAACTGTACGTGTCGGAGTTTTTCGAGGACGTCGAGGTTCTTCTGGAGACCACCTGGGGTGGCAAGTGCGCGGGCTTTGTTGCGGAGGACGTCCCGGAACGGGTGCATCCCATCCTCTACCGGAAGAATCACGGCAAAGGCGAGATTCTCTTTCTGACGCTGGGCCACGCGCGAAGCAAATACGACATGCAACCCATGCTGGACGTGTACCCGAAGATGGAGCGCGGCGCCTGGACGGTGCCCGATTACTACGAGCTGCTCCGGAGAGGCCTGCGTTGGTCCATGGAACCGCCGACGGAAGCCGCGGCTGCCTGAGCAGCTTCACAGGTGGGCCTAGAGTCCGGGACCAGGTCGCATGGGCGTCCCATCAAAGAACCGTTCATAGCGGAACCGATCGAGGTTAAAGCCGCTGTCGCGGCCCATGATCCTGTTGGCTATGACGTTGCCGGCACCGGGACCAAAGCCGAAGCCGTGGCCGCTGTAGCCGGTGCTCAGGTAGAGCCCGGGGTGTGAATCGATGGCATCCATGACCGGGACGACGTCTGGCAACACATCGATAAAGCCTGCCCAGCTTTCCACAAAGGGTTTCTCTGCGAGCGGTGGCAACGCTGCCTGAAGTTGACGCCTCATGTGTTCAAGGGCTGGGCGCGAGGGTTCCGGATTCAAAACCCTTGTCTGCTCGAAGGGCGAAACCTCATCCCTCGACCAGTGCCGCTTCGGAAAGAGCCGCGCAAGCAGGTCGCCGCCGAAGTTGAGCCGCACAGACTTGAAGCTCTCTTTCAGAACCGGCGCCCAGAGGCGGAAGTTCTTCAGGCTCTCCATACCCACAAAGTGTTCGCTGAATCCCCCCGGAGCGATGGTGTAGCCGCCATCGTTGCGGCGCCGAAAGGCGAACTGACCGTCGCCGGCACCGCCCGAGTAGAAGTCATCGGCAGACTCGGTTCGTGCGACGGTGGAGCGCACGGTGAGCTGCGGCAGGGGGATGTCGTGATTGCGCAGGAACGTCGATGACCAGGCGCCGCCGGCAATGAGCACCGCGTCGGCCCGAAGCAGCCCGTCTTCTGTCCACACGCCGGTGACTCGTCCACTTTCCAGATCCAGGCAGCGAGCCGCGCAGCCTTCGCGTATTGCGACCTTACCCTGTGCGCGCAGCCACCGCGCCATGGCAGGCACTGCCGTAAAGGGTTCGCCGCGACCGTCGCTGGCGGTGTACATGCCGCCGACCCAGTTGGCGCTGTTCCCTCCTACCATGTCGTCGACTTCAGCCGCCGTCAGCAATCGAGTATCCAACTGGTAAGGTCGAGCGACTTCGAGCCACTGCTCAAAGCCGCGCATTTCCGCCTCGGAACTCGCCAGATACAGGATGCCGGTGCGCTGAAAGCCGATTCCCTCACCAATGGTGGCGTCGATCTCCTCCCAGCGTCGGATGGAGTCCATCATGATCGGCAGCTCATCCGCATCGCGCCCCTGCTGGCGGATCCAACCCCAGTTGCGGCTCGACTGCTCACAGGCAACGCGGCCTTTCTCGATGATGGCAACCTTGTGCCCATGTTCCGCGAGATGCCACGCGGCTGAAACACCAGCGACCCCGCC
>JBCDDI010000437.1:0-3741 GCA_039180365.1 Pseudomonadota bacterium | reverse complement strand
GCAGCTTCCGTTCGAGAAAAGTTTGGCGAGAAGCGTTATCAGGAAGCCAGGAACGGGTTTTACCGCGACGGCCGCGGTCTCTTTCTCGTGGAAATGGGCAAGTGGGGGCTCGGCCGCCGGGACCTCATCCCCAATGTGAACTTCTTCAGCAAGGTCACCGTCACCGACAGCGGCGAGATGCACTTCAACGCGGATAACTCATCCCCTGGCTCCTATGTCGATCTGCGCGCCGAGATGGATACGCTGGTCGTGCTCAACAGCTGTCCGCATCCCATGGACCCGTCAACCGAGTGGGCACCAAAACCCATTCGTTTGACTATTTTTCCGACGCCCCCGGCCGCCGAAGACGACGTCTGCCGCACGAGCTGTCCTGAAAACGGCCGGGGTTTCGAGAACACCGCCATCTATCACTGCCAGTACTGAGAGCGCTCTGTCATGTCTACGTTGAACACAACCAGTCCCCTTGATCCGGCAGATGCCGTCTATGACTACACGATCCCTGCCGGTGAACCCTGGCTGCACGAGATGAAGCAGGGCCAGACACTGCGCATTCAGGATCTGGAAGGGAATCAGGCCGTTGATACGCTGTTCTACAACGCCCACGATCCGGGGGAACGTTACAGCGCTCAGGACACGATTCAGTCTCAGGGCAGTATTTACCTGACCGCGGGTTCGCAACTGTTATCGAACGCTGGAAACCTGATGCTGACCATTACCGCCGACACCTGCGGGCGCCACGATACGCTCGGTGGGGCCTGCGCGGCGGAGTCTAACCAGGTCCGCTACGCGCTCGAAAAACGCCCGATGCACAATTGCCGCGACAACTATCTGCTGGCCCTGTCGGAGTCAGACTACGAGATGGGGAAACGTGATCTGACGAGCAACATCAACTTCTTCATGAACGTGCCCGTGACGCCGGACGGCCAGCTCACCTTCGAAGACGGTATCTCCGAGGCGGGCAAGTACGTGGAGATGCGCGCGGAAATGGATGTCATCGTTCTCGTCTCAAACTGTCCGCAGCTCAACAACCCCTGCAATGCCTACAACCCGACGCCGGCACGCATGATCATATGGGATGCGGCCGAGGCTGGGGCAGTTTCAGGATCGGTTGTCTCAGGCTAGTCATCGGACAACCCTCTGGCCCTGCGGTCACGAAAGTGATGCGCATGACGGCAGCGGTACGACTACGTGACGGCGTGACAAAAAACCGGTGAGCGAAAAGGAAGATGTTGGCGCCTACGACGCCGCCTCAAGAACGCCCGTAGATCCCGGCGACACCGTCAGTGGCGTGCAGATTGGTGTTGTCCTCATCGGTATCTCCATCACCTTGCCACTCATGTACAGCGCTGGAGAACTGGCGCAGGGCATTGGCCTGGCCAAAGCGGTGACGGCGACGCTCATCGGGGCGCTGATCCTGAGCCTCATTTCTGTGCCGGCAGCCATTGTTGGCGCCAGGACACGCCTGTCGAGCTACATGATCATCGAGCACACCTTCGGCTATGCCGGGGCAAAGCTCATCAATCTGGGTTTCGGGATTTTTCTCCTGGGCTGGTATGCGGTTACGGCGGAACTCTTCGGCAGGACCCTTTACCTTGCCGCCGCCGACATGACGACGCTCGCCCTGCCGGAGTGGGCCTACACCGTGCTTTCGAGCGCCGTTGTGCTGGTCACAACAATTTATGGGTTCAAAGCTATCGATCGCCTTGCGCTTGTGGCAGTGCCGTTTCTGCTGCTGGCGCTTCTGACTCTGGTGGTACTGTCCCTGCGCGAACGCTCGCTTGCTGAGCTGGCCGCGCTGCCTGCCAGCGGCGACATCGATCTGCCGACGGCCATCTCGGCCGTCATCGGTGCTGCCATTGTCGGCGTTGTGCTCGCGCCGGATCTGACGCGCTATGCGCGTAACACCCGGGACTGCCTCACCGCCTCCTTCCTCGGCCAGGGCGGCGGTATGACCATTGCCTATGTGGTGGGGATGATACCCGTGCTCGTCTGGAACGAGCTTGAACCCATGAACTACATGCTGCTCCTGGGCTTCGGCGCCTTCGCCCTGACGGTCCTGGTGTTCGCCACCTGGACAACCAATGTGATCAACCTCTACTCCACGGCGCTTGCCGCTCGCGCCTCTCTGCCGGTAGCGGGCTATCGGTCGATGGTTGTGCTCCTGGGTGTGCTGGGCACGGTGGCGGCGCTTGTTGGCATCTCAGACAACCTGATTGACTTCCTCGTCATCATGGGGCTGTTGGTCCCGCCGATCGCGGGTGTTTATCTTGCCGACTTCTTCATCTTTAAGCGTCGCGACTTCAGCGCCGCCCACCTCGACGAACGCCCGGCGTTCCGGGTTAATGCGGTGCTGGTTGCCCTTGGCGCCGGGCTCCTCGCGACCTGGATGTATTTCATCGATGCCTCGCTCACAAGCATTGGGGCCCTCGACTCGTTCGCCTTTTCTCTCGTGGCCTACTGTTTGCTCGAAGTTCTGACCGGGGCCCGTCCGCGGGAAGCCCTCGGTTGAGGATCGGTATCGACGTCGGTGGCACCCACACGGATGCGGTGCTGATCGAGGGCCATCAGGTGCTCGCGTCAACGAAGCGGCTGACCTCTGCGGATGTCAGAAGCGGCGTGCTGGAAGCCCTCGACAGTATTCTGGCGCATGGCGTTCAAACTGACGGTGCCATTGAGGCGGTGATGATCGGCACGACGCAGTTCACTAACGCCGTCATTGAGCGCCGTTCCTTGAGTGCAACGGCGATCATTCGGGCCGGTCTGCCCTCCGGCGCGCTTATCCCGCCGATGCTGGGCTGGCCCGAAGACATTGCCGACGCTGTCGGACGGCACAGCTACATGATTGAGGGCGGACAGACTTACGACGGTTTTCCCATTGGCACCCTGGACCTCCACGCGGTGGACGCGGTGATCGATGAGCTCATCGAGAAGGGGATTGAAGGGGTTGCGATCTCCAGCGTGTTTTCGCCCTCGGATCCCGCGCAGGAAAAACAGATCGGCGAGCGGGTCAGGGCCCGCATGCCCACGGCGCGCATCACCCTCTCGCATCGCATTGGCGGCATGGGGCTCCTGGAGCGTGAAAACGCCGCCATTCTGAATACGGCGCTGCTGCCGCTGGCTGAAAGCGTCGTCGACGCCTTTGGTAGCGCCCTCAGGGAACGGGCCATTAACTGCCCTTACTACATCAGCCAGAATGACGGGACGCTGATGTCGGCAGAGTTTGCGGCCGAGTTTCCCGCGCTCACCTTTGCGTCGGGACCAACTAACTCGCTTCGTGGCGCCAGCCTGCTCACGCAGCTGGATGACGCGGTGGTTGTGGATATCGGCGGGACAACTTCGGACATCGGAGTCCTGCAGGGTGGTTTTCCGCGCCAGTCTAACGTCGCCATCGAGGTGGGTGGCGTACGCAGCAATTTTCGCATGCCTGACATCGTGGCTATTGGCCTCGGCGGCGGCTCGCTGGTCAGTGACGGCGGTGCGGTGATTGGGCCTGAGTCTGTGGGCTATCGGCTGCTGACAGAGGGCCGCGTTTTCGGCGGCAGTACCCTTACGAGTTCGGACATTGCCGTGGCGGCCGGCGCGGTTGCCATGGGCGACGAGTCCCGGGTTGATGATCTGTCACCGGAAGTGGTTGAGCGCGCCATGGCGCGCATGCACGAGATGATCGACAGCGGTATCGAGTTGATGAAATCCAGTCGGGATCCGGTGCCGGTGATCCTCGTTGGTGGGGGCGCTGTGCTC
>JBCDDI010000436.1:0-3741 GCA_039180365.1 Pseudomonadota bacterium | reverse complement strand
TCTGCCGTTGTTGGCGTTTGAACTTCCGTCTGTTGGGCCGGCACCGGAGCCTCCGCCTGGGGTGGAGCAGATGATTCTGAGCCAGCGCCGCAACCGGGCAGGTACATCGCTGCTCCAAGCAGCAGGAGCGCGGGAAACCCGGGGTGATTGGCTTTCATAGCTTGGGGATCCTTTATTTCAACGATCGACCGGAATGGCGCTGACCTTAGCGCCCCGGACGAACGATGGGGTATCAGGTTTTCGTCGGATTCGGTGCGGTTGCGCCACCGCCGGCGCACAAAATTGATATGTTGTAACCTGTCGTTTCCGAGATTCTGGACAGCCTGATGTCGAACCCCATCCCCGAGACTTATGAGCAATGGCACCACTGCATCACCGTGGAGTGCGGTATCCCGCTCACCAGCAAATTCATCGCCGATCGCCTGACCGTCTGGCGTAACGAGAAGGCCGAAGAAACCGCACGCTTCCGGCGCCTCTACGGCGACGCACACTGGCAATCGGTGATCGGCTGGTTCGAAAAGGCTGAAGCCGAACTCTGAACTGGCCAATGCCCGCCCGGTAACGGCAGACTTACCGCTCTACAAGCTCAGGGAGCCTCAGCCGGGCAGCGCAACGATGAAGTGCATCGACGAATCGGAAAACCAGACCGCCAATCCGCGGGTGGCGAACGGCCAGCAGACGATGAACGACCTCATCCGTCAGAGGCTCTCCCGGAGGACCTTCCTCGGCGGCATGGCAGCAGCCACTGCGGGCTTCGCGCTCGGTGGCTGCGCTCCGCGCGCGGAGATGACGTCTACCACCGCCGGGCCTATCGACTTTCAGTTTGATGAGATTCTCCGGGGCGTCGACGAAACCCATCATGTGCCTGAAGGCTACGTGGCCGATGTGCTGCTCCGCTGGGGCGACCCGCTGTTCAAGGACAGCCCGGCCTTTGATCCAATGAATCAGAGCGAAGCGGCGCAGCTTCGCCAGTTTGGGTACAACAACGACTATCTCGGCTTTCTCGGGTTACCGGACGGTGCCGATGGCCAGGCGCGAGCCTTGCTCTGCGTGAACCATGAATACACGTCCACCGCGCTCATGCTGCCCGGCGTCGCCGCCCAATACCCGGAATCCATGACCGCAGAGCGGTGCTTAACAGAGATGGCCGCGCACGGCGGCACCGTGGTGGAAATTGAGGAAACCGCCGCAGGATGGCGCCCCGTAGTCGGGTCGCGCTTCAATCGACGCATCACACCGCATCGCACGCCCATGACCATCTCCGGGCCCGCGGCCGGTTCCGCGCGGCTCATGACGAGAGACGATCCAAGCGGGCGTCTGGCCGCGGGCATGCTGAACAACTGTGCCGGCGGCATTACACCCTGGGGCACCTGGCTGACCGCGGAAGAGAACTTCAACGGCTACTTCACCGGCGCGCTGAAGGACGATCATCCCGAAGCCGGCAATCACAAGCGCTACGGCGTACCGGGCGGCTGGTTCCAGTGGGGCGCGCACTTCGACCGCTTCGATGTCTCCCGGGAACCGAATGAGCCGAATCGTTTCGGCTGGGTTGTTGAGATTGATCCATTGGATCCAACGTCCACGCCGAAAAAACGCACGGCCCTCGGTCGCTTCAAACACGAGGGGGCAGAAAGCGTAATCGCACCGGACGGCCGCCTGGTGATCTACATGGGTGACGATCAGCGCTTTGACTACGTTTACAAATTTGTTTCCGACGCCCAGGTGAACCGGGACGATCGCGCCGCCAACGCCGATCTCCTCGACAGCGGTACTCTCTACACGGCACGCTTCGAGGCCGACGGAACGCTCAACTGGCTGCCCCTTGTGCACGGTACCGGTCCGCTCACCGGAGAGAACGGCTTCGCCTCGCAGGCCGATGTGTTGATAGAAACCCGTCGCGCCGCCGACCTGCTGGGCGCCACCCCCATGGACCGTCCGGAAGACGTGGAGCCGGACCAGCGGACCGGCTCCGTGTGGCTCATGTTGACGAACAACCATCTGCGAACGACCGAACAGGTGGATGCGGCCAACCCGCGGCCGGAGAATGCCTACGGCCATGTCGTCCAGATCATGGAACCGGACGGCAACTTCGCAGCAACCCAATCGCGTTGGGAGATCCTCGTTCAGTGTGGGGATCCGGAGGACCCGGCCATTGAGGCCACCTGGAATCCTGCCACCAGCGCAAACGGCTGGTTCGGCAGCCCGGATAACTGCGCCGTGGACCCTTCCGGCCGCCTCTGGATCGCCACCGACGGAAACGAATCAACCGGTGCCGCCGACGGCCTCTGGGCCATGGAGACCCGCGGTGATCTGCGAGGTACGGGCAAAGCCTTCTTCAGAGCCCCCGTCGGCGCTGAGGTCTGCGGCCCCCAGTTTTCGCGGGACGGACACACGCTGTTCCTCGCCGTGCAGCATCCCGGCGACGGAGACCGCGCCACTTTCGAAAGCCCAGCCACTCGATGGCCAGATTTCGAGGGCGCCATGCCGCCACGACCCAGCGTCGTCGCCATTCGCCGCAGCCGCTCTGGCGCGTAAACTCCGGGCCAACTCCGCCAAACAAAAACACAAGGAAGGAAACCTGAGATGCTCAGATCTCTCCTCTGCACCACCTTAGTCACCGTGGGCCTGGCCTTTGCACCGACCCTCACCTGGTCAGCAGTCCCGGAGCCACCGCCCACGGCCGACGAATTGGGACTCATGCAGGGGTTCCCACCGCCGCCCGAGCAGCGGGTTGACCGCTCAAGCCTCATTTCCGGGCCCGGCAACCGCTGGGCCTATCAGAACATGCGCTCGCTCTACCCGACCGCAGGCGTAGAACACGCAAGCACGCCCATCCCGATCCGTAAGCACATGGACGGCGCCATCGAACGGCTGGTCATTAAACATCCGGAGGGTGGAGACGTCAGCGTCGACACCTGGCTCCGGGAAAGCTACACCGACGCCCTGGTCGTAATCGATGGTGACACTATCGTTTTCGAGCGGTTCCTGAACGGCATGCACTCTGACCAGCCGCATCAGATGATGTCCGTGACCAAGTCCTTCGCGGGGCTCTTCGGACTCATGGCCGTGGAAGCCGGCCTTGCGGACGAAGACGAGCGGGTGTCGACCTATCTTCCGGAGTTGGAAGCATCCGGGGCCTTCGGCAAAGCCACCTTCGGTGAAGTTCTGGACATGACCAACTCCATGGATTTCTCCGAAGACTACGCGGACCCTGAATCCGGCATCGTCCACTACGCCATCGTGCTGGGCCTGATGCCGCCGGTGGAAGGCCGCAGCTACGCGAGCAGCATTTATGACTACCTGCCCTCCCTCGAAGGGGATCCGGAACATCGGCACGGCGACGTCTTCCATTATCAGACGCCGAAAACCGACGTCGTCAATTGGGTAACAAACCGGGTATCCGGTGCATCCTTTCAGGACAACATGGAGCATTACCTCTGGTCGAGGCTCGGGACCGACGGCGAGACCTATGTGCTGCTGGACAAAAACGGCACGCTCTTCGCCGGCGGCGGCTTAAACGCCACCCCTTACGACCTGAGCCGCTTTGCAATCATGATGCTCCAGGACGGCATCTTTAACGGCGCTCAGGTGGTGGCACCGGAGATCATCGCCGACCTGGCAGAAGGCGGCAGTCGCAAAGCGTTTTCCAAAGGACCGAACGCGAGCGGCTATATGGGGGACGGCGACTGGAGTTACCGGGCCCAATGGTGGGTGCGCCACACACCGGGAAGAGAAGCCTTC